>CAMLRH010000062.1 GCA_946482375.1 uncultured Caulobacteraceae bacterium
ACTGGCAGCCGGTCTCGCGCATGGCGCCTTCGAAGACCACGCCGCAGATCGACTTGGGGTAACCCGGATGGCGCAGCCGGTTGATCACCGTCTGGGCGACCGCCTGCTGGCCCTTCAGGGGCTCGGTGGCGGCCTCGTAGTAGATGGCCTGCGTCAGGCATTGCAGCGCCTGCGTCCGGTCGGCCTTGCTGGCCTTGAGATGGAAGGGTCTGGCCGGTGGCGGCGGCTCCAGCGCGCCAGGGTCGAGCGCGTTGACCAGCCTCGCGTCATCGCCCTCCAGCACCACCCCGAGCGACGGCAGGGTGGTCAGGTCGATCACCTCCCACCCCGGCGTTCGGCCCCAGTAGTCCTGTCGCCGTCCGGGCATGTGCCGCGAGGCCAGCGCCAGCATGGCCGGGTCCATGTCGGCGGAAACCCGCCGCATCGCCGACGACGAATAACCGCGCGCGACCGCCGCCACGCCCCGCGCCTGGCCATCGCCGCGATGCAGGTACGGCGGGCTCGCGCAGGCGGCCAGCGCCGCCGTCAGCAGGACCGCCGCAAAGCGCAAGCTACTTCCCGCCCAGCGTCGAGCGCAGCATCCAGGCGTGCTTCTCATGCGCCTGGAAGCGCTGGGTGATGAGGTCCATCGTCGCCTGGTCGCCCGCCTTCTCGGCGGCGGGGAAGATCTCGCGGGCCGTGCGGCAGACGGTTTCGTTGTCGCGCTTCAACTCGTCGACCATCGACTCCCACTCGGACTCCGGGTTGCCGTCGCGGATCGAGGTCAGGTTGCCGAACGACTGCGGGGCGAGTTCGCCCAGCGCGCGGATGCGTTCGGCAAGCTCGTCCAGCGCCGCCCACTCCTCGTTGTACTGGTCCATGAACAGCCCGTGCAGCGAGGCGAAGTGCGGCCCGCGCACGTTCCAGTGGTAGCCGTGGGTCTTCAGGTAGACGGCGTAGGTGTCGGCCAGCAGGCGCGACAGCCCGGCGGCCACCTCGGCGCGGTCCTCGGGGCTGAAACCGGTATCAATTGTTGCCGCCATGATCCTCTCCTTCGCTTGCGCGCTTTAGTTAGGCTCGGCCATGATCCTGACAAGATGCGCGGACCGGGCGCCGAGGCAACGCGCGACGACGAAAAAAGAGGACTGGGCTGTCTCCGATCCGTCCCGAAACGCTGGGCGAGCGGCTGATACCTGAGCGGCCGGGGTGGCTTCGCGCGCTTCTGGTGACCTTTGTCCTGCTCTGCGCGGCGGTGGCGGCGCGGCTGCTGATCCTGCCCGAGCACAACGCCATCTATCCGGGCGCCCCCTTCTTCCCGGCGCTGACCATCGCCGCGGTCTACGCCGGCTGGCGGTGGGGCCTCGTGGCGACCGTGGTCGGTGTCGGCGTGCTCTTCGTCATGCGCGTCCTGATGGGCGAGACGTGGACGGAGGCCGACCTGACGGGGCTGGCGCTGTTCGCCGCCTCGGCGCTCGCCTGCGTGCTGATCGCCGCGACCTTGCGCGCGGCGGTGCTGCGCCTGCGCGAACTCGGCCGCGAACGAGACGCGACCCAGGCCGACCTCGCCCGGACGGAGCGGCGGCTGCAGCTGGCGCAGGATGTCGGTGGCGTCGGTCTGTGGGACTGGGACCTGAAGACCGGCGTCGGCTACTGGTCGGACGCGGTCTACCGCAACCTCGACCTCGACCCGCGAACCAAGCCGGACATGGAGGCCATGTTCGCGCAGATCCATCCCGACGACCGCGACCGGGTGCGCAAGGTCAACGCGGCCGCCCGGCGCGGGCGCATGGATCCGGTCGAGTATCGCGTCCTGCTGCCCGACGGGACCGTGCGCTGGCTGCTGTCGCGGGGCGACGTGCTGACCGACGAGGCAGGCGTTCCCGCCCGCGCCGTCGGCGTCAATATCGACGTCACCGACCGGGTGCTGGCCGAGGAGGCGGTGCGCGAGAGCGAGGCGCGGTTCCGGGCGCTGGCCGACAGCGCCCCGGCGCTGATGTGGGTGTCACGCGTCGGCGGGGCGAGGGACTTCGTGAACCACGCCTACCACGCCTTCGCGGGCGGCGGTTACGAAGAGGTGCTGAACCTCGACTGGCGGGAGCGGCTGGATCCCGATGACCTGCCGCGCATCCTCAAGGAGCAGGTGGCCGGCGAGACCTCGCGCAAGCCGTTCAGCCTCGAGGCTCGCTACAAGCGCGCCGACGGCGAGTGGCGCTGGCTGAAGTCCTACTCGCAGCCGCGCTACGACCCCGGCGGCGAGTTCGCCGGCTTCATCGGCATCGCCTTCGACGTCACCGAGGCCAAGCAGGTCGAGCACGACCTGACCCGCATCAACGACCTGCTCGCCGAGCGGGTCGAGGCGGCGCTGGCCGAGCGCGACGAGGTCCAGGCCCAGCTCGCCCAGAGTCAGAAGCTCGAGGCGTTGGGCCAGCTGACCGGCGGGGTGGCGCACGATTTCAACAACCTGCTGACGGTGATCATCGGTGCGCTCGACATCCTCCAGCGACACCCGGACGACCCCGACCGCAACAAGCGCCTGACCGAAGCGGCGCTGGCGGCCTCGCGCCGGGGCGAGCGGCTGACCCAGCAACTGCTGGCCTTCTCCCGCCGCCAGCCGCTGCGGCCCGAGATCGCCTGTATCGACGCTATGCTGCGCGAGAACGAGACCCTCTACCGCCGGGCCGTCGGCGAGGCCGTGGAGTTCACGCTGAACCTCGGCGCGTGGGATGCCTGCGCGCGGGTGGATGTCGCCCAGTTCGAGGCGGCGTTCGTGAACCTGCTGGTCAACGCCCGCGACGCCCTGCCCGGCGGGGCCGGCCGCGTGGAGGTGGAGACCGACCGGCGTAAGCTGGACGAGCCCCGCTCCGGCGCGCCGGCTGGCGAGTACCTTGCGGTGGCCGTGCGCGACACTGGCGTCGGCATGCTGCCGGAAACCATCGAGCGGGTCTTCGAGCCCTTCTTCACCACCAAGGCCATGGGCAAGGGCACGGGGCTGGGCCTCTCCCAGGTCTACGGCTTCGTCCGGCAGACCGGCGGCGGGGTGGAAATCGACAGCGCGCCCGGCCGTGGCACGACGGTGACCATGCTCTTGCCCTTCACGGCCGAGACGGCGCGCGAAGCCGACGAGAGGAGCCCCCGTCGCGACGACCAGGAGCCGCTGACCGTGCTGCTGGTCGAGGACGACCCCGAGGTCGGCGACCTGGTCGAAGCCATGCTGCAGGAACTCGGTCACGCCGTGGTACGGGCCGACACCACCGAGGCGGCGCTGAAGGTCGCCGGGCGCGACCCCTCCATCGACCTCGTCCTAACCGATGTCATCATGCCGGGCGGGCGCACCGGCGTGGACCTCGCCGTGGCGCTCACGTCCAGACGACCGGGGCTCCCGGTCGTGCTGAGTTCCGGCTTCACCGGCGAGGCGCTGGCCGACGCCGAGGCCGCGCCGTGGCCTCTGCTGCGCAAGCCCTACGCGGTCGACGAACTGGCCGAGGCCATCGCCGTGGCGGTCCACAATCCGGCCACCCGCGCCGCCGGAATCTGAGCCGTTCCAGCCTTGCATCCCGCCCGGCTTCCGGCTGTCCCCGCGAAGGCGGGGATCCAAGCTGAGCCGCCCTATGGGTCCCCGCCTTCGCGGGGATGAGCGGGGCCGAATCTTGTACAGCTCTTGGCGGACCGGCCCGAAGGGTTTATATAGACATTCGGGTTATGCTCAAACGTAGCATAACTTGTCGCCGGAGAGACCGAGAGGAGCTCGCTCCGGCTTTTTTCAGGCTCCGAAAATGCTCAATTTGAGCATAATGGAGAGTGGCATGGCTGACGGTTCGATCAATCTGGCGTTCACGCCGCAAGTCGAGGCGAGCACGGCTGCTCTCTGGGAGAAGGTCCGCGCCCACGTCACGCCGATGGAATGGCGGCTGCAGGCCCCCCTGATCGCCGAGATCAACCGGATCAAGCGCGAGAAGAACGCCGTCATCCTCGCCCACAACTACATGACGCCCGAGATCTTCCACGGCGTCGGAGACTACGTCGGCGACAGCCTGGGCCTGGCGCGCGAGGCGGCGAGGTCGGACGCGAAGATCATCGTCCAGGCCGGCGTGCACTTCATGGCCGAGACCTCGAAAGTGCTGGCGCCCGAGAAGACGGTGCTGATCCCCGACCTGCGCGCCGGCTGCTCGCTGGCGAGCTCGATCACCGGCGCCGACGTGCGTCTGATCAAGCAGCGCTACCCCGGCGTGCCGGTGGTGACCTACGTCAACACCACCGCCGAGGTGAAGGCCGAGACCGACATCTGCTGCACCAGCGCCAACGCCGTGCAGGTGGTCGAATGGGCCGCGAAGGAATGGGGGACCGACAAGGTCATCCTCATCCCCGACGAGTTCCTGGCCCGCAACGTCGCCCGCCAGACCGAGGTGAAGATCATCGCCTGGGCCGGCCGCTGCGAGGTGCACGAGCGCTTCACAGCGCAGGACATCCTCGACATCCGCGAGGCCTATCCGAACGCCGAAGTCCTTGCTCACCCCGAATGCCCGGCCGAAGTGCTGGAGGTGGCCGACTTCGCCGGCTCGACGGCGGCGATGAGCAACTACGTGATGCAGCGCAAGCCCAGGCAGGTGGTGCTGATCACCGAGTGCTCGATGGCCGACAACGTCGCCGTCGACGCCAAGGAGACGGAATTCGTTCGGCCCTGCAACCTGTGCCCGCACATGAAGCGGATCAGCCTCGAGAACATCTACGAGTCGCTGGTGCATGAGCGCTACGAGGTGACGGTCGACCCGGCCGTGATCGAGCGCGCGCGCCTGGCCGTGCAGCGCATGATCGACCTGCCGCCGCCCGCGACCCCGGCGCGCTACGACCTGGTGAAGGCCAAGCATCATGTGGACGTGGAGCTGATCTAGTGGAGCTCATCCGTCACGACGGTGTGCTGATCCTCGGCGGCGGGCTTGCGGGCCTGTCGGCGGCGATCGCGGCCGCGCCACGGAAGGCGCTGGTGCTCACCGCCGCCCCGATCGCGCAGGGCTGCTCGTCATCTTGGGCGCAGGGCGGCATGGCGGTCGCTGTCGGCGAGGACGACGATCCGGCGCTGCACGCGGCCGACACGGTCGCGGCGGGCGCCGGGCTGGTCGACGCCGACATGGCGCAATTGCTGGCCGAGGAAGGCCCCGCCGCTGTTCATCGCCTGGCGGAGCTTGGCGCGCCCTTCGACCGCGACGAGGCCGGCGCCTTCGCCCAGAGCCTCGAAGCCGCGCACTCGAAGGCTCGCGTCGCCCGGGTGAAGGGCGATCAGGCCGGCAAGGCGATCATGGACGCTGTCGCGGCATACGCGCTCGCCTCCAAGCACATCGAAATTCGACCCAACACCCGGGCACGCGCCCTGCTTCAGGACGCCGAAGGCCGCGTGCGCGGCGTGATTGCCGACATCGACGGCCGGCTCGTCCGCATCATCGCGCCGGCGACGGTGCTGGCCACCGGCGGGCTCGGCGGTCTCTACGCCGAGACGACAGTGCCGGCCGAAGTGCGCGGCGAAGGCCTCGGCCTGGCCGCGCTGGCCGGCGCGGTCGTCGCCGATCCGGAATTCGTCCAGTTCCACCCGACCGCCATCGACATCGGCCGCGATCCCGCGCCGCTGGCCACCGAAGCCTTGCGCGGCGAAGGCGCCGTGCTGATCAACGATGCGGGCGAGGCCTTCATGGGCCGCTACCACCCCGCCGCCGAGCTGGCGCCGCGCGATGTCGTGGCCCGCGCCATCCACGCCCAGCGCGAGGCGGGCTTCGGCGCCTTCCTCGATGCGACGCAAGCGGTCGGCAAGCGCTTCCCCGAGGAATTCCCGGCCGTCTTCGCCGCCTGCCTGAGCGGCGGCGTCGACCCCCGCGTGCAGCCGATCCCGGTCGCGCCGGCCTGCCACTACCACATGGGCGGCGTGGCCACGGACGCCGACGGCGCGACCTCGCTGGCGGGCCTGTTCGCGGCGGGCGAAGTCGCCTCGACGGGCGTGCATGGCGCCAATCGCCTCGCCTCCAACTCGCTGCTGGAAGCCGCCGTGTTCGGCGCCCGCGCGGGCAAGGCGGCCGCCGCGTTCCGCGACCCGAAGACCGCGCCGCTGGCCGCCCATCCCCTGCCCGACCTGCCGCCGCTCGCCCTGCAACGGCTGCGTCAGGCGATGGGCCGCCACGCAGGCGTCATGCGCGACGCAGCTGGGCTGGCGAAGCTGAACGCCGAGATCGACGCCCTGAAGGCGCAGTACGGGACGGGTCCGGTGCTGGCGACCGCCGCGCTGGTCGCCCAGTGCGCGCTGGAGCGACGCGAGAGCCGGGGCGCCCATTTCCGCACCGACTTCCCCTCGCCCGAAGCCCCCGCGCGCACCTTCACCACGCTGGCAGAAGCCGAGGCGCGCCGCGCGCTCCGTTACGCGGCCGAATGACACCCGCCCCGCCCGACGCCCTGATCGAGCCCGTCGTCCGCGCCGCGCTCGCCGAAGACCTTGGCCGCGCGGGGGATGTGACCTCGCTGGCCACCATCGACGCCGACGCGCGGTTCGCCGCCGTTTTCGCGGCGCGCAAGGATGGCCGCATCGCCGGTCTCGACTGCGCGCGGATCGCGGTGAAGGTGCTTGACCCGTCCGCCACCTTCGAGATCGTCACGCCGGATGGGTCGGACGCCGAACCGGGCGCCGTGCTGGCGCGGGTGGAGGGCAACGCCCGCGCGCTGCTGTCAGCGGAGCGAGTGGCGCTGAACCTGCTGCAGCGTCTGTCCGGGGTCGCCACCCTGACCAGGGCCTACGTCCGCGCCATCGAGGGAACGGGCGCTTCGATCACCGACACCCGCAAGACCACGCCGGGCCTGCGGGCGCTGGAGAAATACGCCGTCCGCTGCGGCGGCGGGGTCAACCACCGCTTCGGGCTCGATGACGCCATTCTGATCAAGGACAACCACATCGCGGCCAGCGGCTCGGTCGGCGAGGCGGTGCGCCGCGCGCGGGCCTTCGCCGGACACCTGATGAAGGTCGAGGTGGAGGTCGACGGGCTCGACCAGCTGGCCGAAGCGCTGGCCGGCGGGCCTGACGTCATCATGCTCGACAACTTCTCCCTCGAGGACCTGCGCACGGCCGTGCACATGGTCGCCGGTCGCGCCGTGCTGGAGGCGTCGGGCGGCGTCACGCTCGAGACCGTCCGCGCGATCGCCGATACCGGCGTGAACGTCATCAGCGTCGGCGCGCTTACCCATTCGGCGCCCGCGCTCGACATAGGGTTGGACGCGGCCTGATCAGTACCTATCTGCAACTTATGGAGTTGCAGATTATGACAAACACCCCCGTCCTCTTCCTCGGCCACGGCTCGCCGATGAACGCCATCGAAGACAACGCCTGGAGCCGCGGCTGGCGCGTAGCCGGCGAGCGGCTGCCAAAGCCGAAGGCGCTGCTGGTGATCTCGGCCCACTGGGAAACGCGCGGCATCGCCGTCACCGCCGCCGAGCGGCCGGAGACGATTCACGACTTCGGCGGCTTCCCGCAGGCGCTGTTCGACGTGCAGTACCCGGCGCCCGGCTCGCCCGAGCTGGCGCGGCGTGTCGCCGAGCTACTCAGTCCCGACACCGTCCACCTGCACCCCACGCGCGGCTTCGACCATGGCGCCTGGAGCGTGATCGGGCCGATGTATCCGGATGCCGACGTGCCGATGGTTCAACTCAGCCTCGACCGCACCAAGACGGCGCAGGAGCACTACGAACTCGGCAGGAAGCTCCGCCCATTGCGCGACGAGGGCGTGATGATCGTCGGCTCCGGCGACATCGTGCACAACCTGCGCGCCGTCGACTGGCGCAACCCCGACAGCCGGGTCGATTGGGCCGACCGCTTCAACGACGCGGCCAAGCGGCTGATCGTGCAGGGCGACCACCAACCGCTCATCGACTACGCCCAGCTGGGCGAGGACGCGGCCCAGTCGATCAACAGCGCCGAGCACTACCTGCCGCTCCTCTATGTGCTGGGCGCGCAGGAGCCCGGCGAGGCGGTGAGCTTCTTCAACGACGACGTCTTCGCGGCCATCTCGATGACCTCGCTGGCGGTCGGCGCGGAGGAACTGGCGGCCTAGGCGGGGGTTGGAGTCTCCGACCAGTAAGGGAGACCCCCCATGTCCAAAGCCCCGCCGATTCCGCCGGAACAGCGCGCCTTCAAGGGCCAGCGCCCCGACATTGAAGGCTCCACGCAAGGCCGCCGTGACGAGAAGACCGAGGCCCAGTCGAGCCAGCCCGGCGACGCCGACGTGAACTTCAAGCAGCAGAGCCGCCACGGCAACATCCACCAGAACACCCATCACCAGGGCCACCAGCAGGACCGCTAGCCATGCCGGACAAGCACCCCAACACCGAGCGCTGGGGCGGTCCCGGCGCGAGCCACGAGGACCGCACCAAGGCCAGGCCCGATCCGATGGTGAAGGACGCCGATGATCCGGATCGCTTCCAGCCGTTCAGCCACGTTTCGGGCGGCGGCGGCGAAGCCGACCGCAAGCACGGCCATCACCCGAAGAACAAGCGCGACCGGCAGGAGAACTCGGTCCAGAAGCGTATGGGTTAACCCCAAACTCCGCTCACCCCCACCGTCATCCTCGGGCTTGTCCCGAGGACCCAGAATCGGGGCGGACAGTGAATAGCTCGTGCGTTGGCAACGGGTAGGCTGAGCATGCCACCGTCGGCGTTTCTGGATCCTAGGCACAAGGCCTAGGATGACGATTATAGGAGCGCGGCGGCCTTCTCCGCCGCGGCCAGCCGCTCCGGCATCGCCCTGGCGAAGAAGCCGTTGATGCGCTCGAGCACCTCCGGCGGCGCCGTTTCCGGGCGGCCGGCGTTGAACGGCGGCGCGGGGGCGTACTCGAGCGCCAGCTGGATCGCCTGTGCGCCCTCGTCGCCTATGATTTCGGCCGCCAGCGTCAGGGCGAAGTCGATCCCGGCCGTCACGCCGCCACCGGTGAAGACGTTGCCGTCGCGCACGACGCGGGCGGGATCGGGAATGGCGCCGAATAGCGCCAGCTGATCTCGCCACGCCCAATGGCAGGCGGCGCGCTTGCCCTTGAGCAGACCCGCGGCCGCCAGGATCAGCGAACCCGTGCAGACGGAGGTCACGTAGGTCGCGCCCGTCGCCAGCCGGCGGATCTCGTCGAGGAAGGCCGGCGTCTGGATCGCCTCGGTCGTGCCGTAGCCGCCGGGGACGCAGAACACGTCGCAGCCCTCCACCTCCGACAGCTTCGAAAGCCCCGCGAAAACCAGCCCGTCGGCCTCGATCGGCTCGCCGGTGAGCGAGGCGCAGGTGATCTCAGCGCCCGGCAGGCGAGCGAACACCTGATGCGGTCCGGTGAAGTCGAGATGGGTGACGCCCGGATAGAGGGCGAAGACGATGCGGGTCACGGGGAGCCTCCTGTTGACCGCGCCACCTTGCCAGCCTAGCGTCACGTCCGAAATGACTTTCTTCCCTCCTTTTATGACATGCGCACCGTCGGCGTCCTGATCTTCCCCGACTTCCAGCTGCTCGACGCCGCCGGGCCGATCGCCGCCTTCGAGATCGCGGCGCGCTATTTGCCGGGCGCCTATGCGATCCGCGTACTCGCGAAGGAGGCCGGACTGATCGAAAGCTCCTCCGGCGCGAAAATGCAGGCCGAGGCGTTCGACGACGCTCGCGGCCTCGACACCCTGCTCGTCTCCGGCGGCGAAGGCACGCGCACCCCCGCCATCTGCGAGACGACGCTGGCCTTCGTCCGCGAAGTCCAGACCCGACGCACCGCCTCCGTCTGCTCGGGCGCCTATGTGCTGGCGCAGGCCGGGTTGCTCGACGGCCGGCGCGCCACGACCCACTGGGGCCGCACCGCCGACTTCGCGCGGCGCTATCCAAAGGTGAAGGTGGAGCCCGACCGCATTTTCGTCCGTGACGGGCCGGTCTGGACGTCCGCCGGCATCACGGCCGGCATCGACCTGGCGCTGGCCATGATCGCCGAGGACCTCGGCGAGAGCGTCGCCCGCGCCACGGCCCAGCAGCTCGTCGTCTATCACCGCCGTCCCGGGGGCCAGTCGCAGTTCTCGGCCCTCCTGGAACTGGAGCGTGGCGGCCGCTTCGACGGGGTGCTGGCCTGGGCGCGGGAGAACCTGCACGAGCCGCTGACTGTCGAGCAGCTGGCCGAGCGGGCGGCGATGAGCCCCCGCCACTTCGCCCGCGCGTTTGCCGCCGAGAAGGCCGTCACGCCCGCCAAGGCCGTCGAACGCCTGCGCGTCGAGGCCGCCCGCGCCCTGCTGGATTCCCAGCCGCTGCGGGTCGAGGACGTCGCCATCGAAGCCGGTTTCGGCGACCCCGAACGCATGCGCCGCGCCTTCATGCGCGCCTTCGGCCAGCCGCCGCAGGCCTTCCGCCGCGCCGCCCGGGCCTAGGAACTCCTTCGAGTCCAAGGGATTAGAGGCGGCATGACGCGTTTCGCGCCGACCCTGCTGGTCTGCCTGGGCCTCGCCGCCTGCCAGACCAACCCCAAGCAGACGGTCCTCTCCCTCGACACCACCGACCTTAAGTGGGAGAGCGCCGGGTGCGTCGCCGCGCGCAAGGCCGTGGCGACCTACAACGACCGCGAAGGCGTGCGCACCGCCACCGCCGTCGCGGGCCTGGTCGCCGGCGTGCCCGTGGCCGGCGCCATCGCCAGCGCCACCCTCAACGCCGCCCAGGACGACGAGCGCGAGGACCTCAACAACAAGGTCCGCGCCGCCTGCATCTCCGATCCGCTGAAGGGGAAGAAGCGTAAGAGGTGA
>CAMLRH010000063.1 GCA_946482375.1 uncultured Caulobacteraceae bacterium
GAGATGTCGGACGGGCTCTTGCCCTCTTCGGCCACCAGCGGCCGCAACCCTGACCAGGCCGAGGTGATGTCGGTGTGGGTCAGCCTCGGCGTCGTGAACCGCGCCGCGACCGCGTCCAGCAGGTAGTCGACGTCGGCCGCCTCGATGCGCGGCCAGTGGTCGGGCTGGTCGTAGAAGGTGTCGGTGGTGCCGATGTAGGTCATGCCGCGCTTGGGCACCGTGAAGATGCTGCGCTTGTCCGGCGTCGAGACGACGATGGTGCGGCTGACCGGCAGCTTCTCGGCCGGGACGACCAGGTGGATGCCCTTGGTCAGCGTCAGCCGCTTCGGCGCGCCGCCGTCTTCCAGCCGGCGCAGCGCGTCGACCCAGGGCCCGGCGGCGTTGACCACCACCTTGGCCCGCACCCGAGCCCCACCGGAGCCCAGCGCGTCGCCGACGACCGCGCCGACCACATGGCCGCCTTCGAGGATGAAGTCCGTCACCGGCGCGTAGTTGGCCACGACCGCGCCGTAGACGGTCGCGCTCCGCACATTGGCGACGGTCAGCTTGGCGTCGTCGGTGAGGTATTCCGGATAGACAATGGCGCCCGCCAGATCGTCGGTGCGCAGCGCCGGTTCGTTGCGGGCCAGTTCCTCACGGCCCCAGCTCTCGTGCTTGCGGTCCTTGGCCACGCCGCCGAGCTTCTCGAAGGTCCACAGGCCGGCATTCAGCTTGGCGATGCCGGCGGCATTTCTCGCGGGCACGATGAACTCGGTCATCCGCGTCAGGTGCGGCGCGATACGCTCCACGGCCTTCCGCTCGGAGGCCGCCTCGCGGACCAGCCCGAGGTCGCCCTGCGCCAGGTAGCGCAGCCCACCGTGGATCATCTTCGATGAGCGCGAGGAGGTCCCCGAGGCGAAGTCCCGCGCCTCGACCAGCGCCACCGTCAGTCCACGCATGGCCGCGTCGCGCGCGACGCCGGCGCCCGTGACCCCGCCGCCGACCACCAGCACGTCGAAGGTCCGCGCCTCCAGGGCGGCGAACAGCTTGGCGCGGTCGCGGAAATCCAGGGCCCCGGTCATCGCTCTCCCGTGGCGGCCGAACGCCGCTCTTCGAAGCCGCCTATCTCACCAGTCCTGAGCGGCAAAGTCATTAGTGACGCTGGCGTCAATTTTCTGAGCTCCACTGTTTTCCGGAACGGCAACGCTACAACGCCGTTTAACGGCCAACGTTTTCCAAGGAGGCCAGATCATGGCGACCGAACGAGTGACTGAACGTACGGATGGTGTGACGGCCGAGCGCACCGTCGAGCGTGACGGTGGCGGCCACACCACGGTGGTTGAGCGGGGCGGCGGCGGTGGCGCGGGCCTGATCATCGCGCTGGCGGTCATCGCCTTCCTGGCGATCGCGGCCTGGTTCCTGTGGAACGCCAGCCGCAACGACGCCCTGGAATCGGCGGCTGTTTCCGACGCCGCCTCGAGCGTGGCGTCGTCGGTGGACAACGCCGCCGACAGCGTCGCCGATGCGGCCGACAACGTCACCGTCACAGCCCCCGCGCCGGCTCCGGAGCCTGCTCCGGCGCAGTAGGACCCTGACGGCCCTCCCGCGCCGGAGGGCCGTCAGCCCACCTTCAGCCTCACAAACACCGTGGCCGCGGCCGGGTCGCCATAGGTCGCTCCCAGCGGCTCCTCGATGTCGAAGGCGCTGAGCTGGGCGCCGACGCCGATCTTCACGTGTTCCGACGCCCTGAAGTCGCGGATGGCGCCGGCGGAGAACTTCCGCACGACATAGTCCGGACCGTGGCCCTCGTGGTCGAGGCCAAGTTCGTCCTGGTCGGCCTGTTCGGCGCGGCCGAAGAACGTCCAGGCGTCGTTGGGCGAGAAGGCTGCCTCGACCAGGGCCGCGTTCAGGACCTCGCCGGGGACCTTGTCCTTCCGCGCCCAGGCCACGGTGGCCGAGACCAGGCCGCCGTCGCCGACCGGCCGGGCGTACATCGCGCTGGTCGAGAAGCGCCGCTCGTCGTGATGCGGCTCCAGCGCCTCGGGGCTCTCGATCGAGGCCCAGCTTGCCTGCAGCGCCCAGTTCGGCGTCGGGTTGAAGCTGATCCGCGCCGACGAGGAGTCGAGGTCGCCGGTCTCGATGTCGAAACGGTTCTCGTCCGGCTCGCGTCCCCGAAACCGAGAGGCGTCGACCTTCCAGCCTTTCCAGGTGAATCCGGCCGTCACCACCCCGAAGACGATGTGGGTGGAGTCGAGCCAGTGGTGGGTGATCGGCGCTTCCGGCGCATCCATGCCCGACGGCCGGTGCATGAAGGCCGGCGGCCCGAACGCGGGCTCTCCAGGCAGGCCGCCATAGACGAAGACGCTGGCGTCATCGCCGATCGGCAGGCTGTAGCTGGCCGACAGCTCCATGAAGAGGTCGTGCGGGTGCTGACGGTCGACCAGCGTATGCTCGCCGTCTGCCGTCTCTCCCGCCGCCAGCAAAAGCGGATAGCCCGCCCTGCCCATGAAGGGTTCGGGGCTGAGCATGGCCCGCAGCCCCAGCGTTCCCGGGCCGAGCGGGCGGCTGGCCATGCCGCCGATCATGCCCGCGACGAACGCCTTCTCGCCGCCGCGAGAGCCGCCCTGGTCGGTATAGGCGGCGATCAGCGAGGCATGGCCCATCAGCGTCCAGCCACCTTTCATGACGTGGACGCCGCTCATCGGCGTCGCCTGCGGGATCCAGCTCGTGCCGGAACCGTCCTGGGTCATGGGGTAAGGTCCGAGCGGGCTTTCCATCGCCCCCATGTCGTGACCGGCGTGCTCGTCGGGCGTCGCCATGTCACCGTGCATCTGGCGGTGGTCCATCTCCGGCATGTCCATGTCCATGCCGGGGGGGCCATGATCCATATGCCCGTCATGCATGGCGCCGTGGTCTTGCGGCTCGGCGGGCTGTTCGGTCGGTGGCGGGGTTTGGTGGCCTTCGTGGTCGTCTTTCGCGAAGGCGGCGGGGGCGAGCGTCAGGCTCGCGATGAAGGCGGCGCTCGCGAGCGCGCGCATGCGGGTGTGCATTTCGGAAATCCTTGTCTGAACGGGAAACTGCCGGGGGAAGCGGTTCGGTTCAGACCAGGCGGGGGGGTTGCGGCTCCGGCGCGCGGGCCAGGCTTTCCAGGCGATCGGCGCTGGGGCGGGCGTGTTGCTGTGCGGGCGCCGCTGGCGCGATGACGGCCGAGGTCGGTTGCGATGGCGCGGGCAGGCAGCCGGCGCAGCAGTTCACGGCGACCTGCGCGGGCTTGTGCTTGTCGGGCGCCGCGGGCTGGTGGCCGGACTCGTGGCAGGCTGCGGGCGCCGCATAGCCGGGCGCGGCCGCGCTGAGGGCGCCGCCAAGAGTCAGGGCGGCG
Source organism: uncultured Caulobacteraceae bacterium (assembly GCA_946482375.1). The sequence continues at coordinate 3,359 of CAMLRH010000063.1, forward strand.
ATCAGGACCAGCACGAGGGTGCGCAAGCTTCGCATGACCAACATTATATATACCCCATGGGGGTATATCAACTAGTGCCCGCGCAATTCCAGTCCGGGTCCGTCGGGCGAGGTCCGCGAGCCGCTGTTCAACGCCTGCTGCATGAAGACGATGTCGACCCAGCGGCCGAACTTGTGGCCGACGGCGGGCATGGTCCCCTTCACCTCGAAGCCGAGCGAGCGGTGCAGGCCGATCGAGGCCGCGTTCTCTGAATCCCCGATCACCGCCATGATTTGCCGCAGACCCAGCGCCTCGCAGTCGGCGATCACTTGCGTGAGCAGCGCCTTGCCGACGCCCTGACCCACACGGTCTGGCGCGATGTAGACGCTGTCCTCGACGGTGTAGCGGTAGGCCGCGCGTGGCCGGAAGGGGCCAGCGTAGGCGAAACCGGCGATCTCGCCGTCGACCTCGGCGACGAGATAGGGCAGGCCGTAGGCCCTGACGGCCGCCACCCGGCCGGCCATGTCGTCGGCGGTGGGTGGGTTCTCCTCGAACGTCCCGAAGCCGTGCTCGCAGTGGTGGCCGTAGATGGCCGCAAGCGCTGGCGCGTCTTCGGCCGTGGCCGCACGAATGATCACGTCTTCGTCCAGCCCCGCTCAACCGCCCAGATCCCGAAGGCGTAGTCGAGGGCGATTTCCTTCAGGAAGTCGAACCGCCCCGAGGCGCCGCCGTGGCCGGCTTCCATGTTGATCTTCAGCAGTACGGGATTGCCGCTGGTGGTGTGCTCACGCAGCTTCGCCACCCACTTTTCCGGCTCCCAGTAGGTTACGCGGGGGTCGGACAGTCCGCCCGTCGCCAGCACCGCCGGGTACGGCTTGGCCGTAACGTTGTCGTAGGGGCTGTAGCTGGCGATGTAGTCGTAGGCCGCCTCGTCCTCGATTGGGTTGCCCCACTCGGGCCACTCCGGCGGGGTGAGCGGCAGCGAGGTGTCGCTCATGGTGTTCAGCACATCCACGAACGGCACCGCCGCGATGATCCCGGCGTAGAGGTCCGGTCTCATGTTGGCGACCGCGCCCATCAGGAGGCCGCCCGCCGAGCCGCCGTAGGCCACCACCTTGTCCTTGGCGCCATAGCCGTTCGCCAGCAGGTGCTCGGTGGAGGCGATGAAGTCGGTGAAGGTGTTCTTCTTCTTGTTCTTGCGCCCGTCGAGGAACCAGCCCCAGCCTTTCTCCGAGCCGCCCCGAATGCAGGCCGTCGCCCAGATCCAGCCCCGGTCCACCAGCGACAGGTTGCGGATCGAGAAGCCCGGTTCCTGCGCCATGCCGTATGAGCCATAGCCGTAGACCAGCAGCGGCGCGGAGCCGTCGAGAGGTGTGTCCTTCCGCATCAGGACGAAGATCGGCGCCTCGGCGCCGTCGGGCGCCTTGGCGTTCAGGCGGCGGGTGACGTACTTCGCAGGATCGTGGCCGGAGGGGATTTCCTGCGTCTTCCGCAGGGTCCGCTCGCGGCCGTTCATGTCGTAGTCGAACCACTGCCGCGGCGTCGTCATCGAGGTGTAGACGAAGCGCGTCACGGGTGTGTCGTACTCGAAGCCGCTGTCGAGGCTCAGCGCATAGGCTTCCTCGTCGAACTCGATGGCGTGTTCGCCGCCGTCACGCTTCGTCACTACGATGCGGTTCAGCGCGTCGACCTTCTCCAGCCGCACGAAGTGGTCCTTGTAGGCCCGGATGCCGGTGATCAGGCGGCCGGGCTGGTGGGCGATCCACTCCTTCCAGCCGCTCTTGGCCGGATTGGCGTCCTGCGCCGTCATCAGTTTCCAGTCGACCGCGCCGTCGGCGTTGGTGCGGATGACGAAGCGGTCGCCCCAGTGGTCGACCTCGTAGCGAACCCCCTCCTTGCGGGGCTCCATCGCCTTCGGCATGGCCGTTGGGTCGGAGGCCGGGATAAGCAGGACCTCGGAGGTTTCCTGGTTGCCCGCCTCGATGGCGATCCACTCGTCCGATGACAGCGCGCCGACGCCGAGGAAAAAGCCCTCGTCCGGCTCGTCATGGATGAGGACGTCGTCCCTGGCCGTTCCGCCGGCCGGACGGCGGAAGACCTTGGCCGGACGGCCGTTCTCGTCGCGCAGGATCCAGAACAGCCACCGGCTGTCCGGGGACCATGCGAAGGAATAGGCGCTCTCGACCGGCTCGCCGAGCAACTGCCCGCTGGCCAGGTCCTTGGTGAAGATGCGGTAGACCTCCGAGCCCTGCTCATCGACCGCCCAGGCGTATCGCGAATGGTCCGGCGAATGCGCCGCCGTGCCGACCTGGTAGTAGGCCTTGCCCTTGGCCTCGGTCTCCTCGTTCAGCAGGATCTGCTCGTCGCCCCCGCCGCGCGGTTTGCGCGCATGGATCGGGTGCTCGGCGCCGACGTCGAAGCGGCTGTAGTAGGCCCACGGGCCGTCGGGGGCGGGGACCGAGGCGTCGTCCTGTTTGATGCGCCCCTTCATTTCCTCGAAGATCTGCTTCTGCAGGCCCTCGGTGCTCTTCAGCATCGCCGCCGTGTAGGCGTTCTCCTCGGTGAGGTGCGCCTTGACGTCGGTCTTGATCAGGCTCGGGTCGCGCAGGACCTTCTGCCAGTTGTCGTCTTTCATCCAGGCGTAGTCGTCGACGCGCACCCGCCCCAACTGCTCGATCCGCCTGGGCTCCTTGCGGGCGACCGGCGGCGTGGGGAGGGCGGGCGGCGAAGCGGACATGGCTGAACCGGGAATGAGGGCGGCGGCGCTCGCCGCCAGCAGTTGGCGTCGGCTCATAGGGCGGACTTTCGATGCTGCGACAAGGGGGCAGCTTGTAAGCGCGCCAACCTCGGGTCAAATGGGGATGCTGAGTCGGGGTTAGTAAGAGTAGGGGCGTCCATGCCCGTCGACCTCTCCATCGACGTGATCAAGGCGACTGTGCAGCTCGAGCAGGGGCTGGGCGAGGGCCAACGCACGGTCGGCACCGGCTTCCTCATCGACGCCCCCGCGCCCGATGGCCGCCCCCGCACCATCCTGGTCACCGCCGCCCACGTCTTGCAGAAGATGCCGGCCGAGCAGGCCCGCATCGGCTACCGCTTCCAGACGCAGATGGGCTGGCGCTACGACCCGCAGCCGCTGTCGATCCGCCTGCCGGAGGGCCGGCAGAAGTGGACCCAGCACCCCGACCGCGACGTGGCGGTGATGGAGATCAAGGCTCCGCCGGAGTTCGCCCACGCCGCCATTCCGCTGTCATGGCTGGCTGGCGACGAGACCTTCAACAACGTCGGCCTGGGCCCTGGCGATGAGATGCTGGCGCTGGGCTTCCCACTGGGTCTGTCCGCCAATCAGGCTGGCTTCCCGATCCTGCGGGCCGGACGCGTGGCTTCCTATCCGCTGGCGCCGTCGGCGGAATTTCCGACCTTCCTGCTCGACTTCAGCGTCTTCCCCGGCAACTCGGGCGGGCCGATCTACGTCAACCGCGCCGACGCCCACTTCATCGCCGGGCTGTTGACCCAGCAGGTGGAGTTGTCCGGCGACCGTCTCGACATCGGCATCGTCACCCACGCCCGCTATATCCGCGAGGCGATCGAGATGCTGGATGGCCGCATGCCCGCGCCCGTCGATATGGCCCGCGCCGAGCCCTCGCCAAGGGGCGCCGTGGCGGCCTCGGCATCGGCTCTGGGACAGCCACGCTAGTAGGAACTGCGCTCTAGGCTGATCGTTCTATCTCCTTGAACAACAAGGAGATCACCATGAGCGAGAACCGTGTGGAAGGCGCCGTTGAGAAGGGCGCCGGCGCTATCAAGCAGGGCATCGGCCGCGCCACTGGCGACGAGCGTCTGGAAGGCGAAGGCTTCGCCCAGAAGCACAAGGGCGCCATCCAGAACAAGGTCGGCAAGGCCCAGGACAAGATCGCCGACGCGATCAAGCGGCAGTAGGCCTTAAAGCCCTTGCCTGACGAGCCGCCCGGTCACGCGCCGGGCGGCTTTTTTCATTTCAGGGTGTCGCGCTCGACATGCCAGCGCCGCTGTTCGGCGGTGGAGCCGGGCACGTCGTTGACCCGGCGCAGGATGACCGTCCCCGACAGGTCGCCGACGGTCGCTGGAATCTCGATGTAGATCGAGCCTGCCGCGCCCTCCATCGCGCCGGGCTCGCCGACCTCCACTTCGCGGCCGGGATACTTCGCTTCGAGGTGGTCGCGGGCGATCTCTAGCGCCTCTTCCGGACTGTTCGGGGCGCGGGTGGGCGCTTCCGGTTGCGGCGAAGGCGCGGGGGCTTGCGCGGCGGGCGGCGCTTGTGGCGCGTCGGCCGGTGGTGGGGCGGGTTGGCTGCAGGCGGCGAGGAACAGGAGGGGGACCAGGCGCTTCATGCGTCAGGAACGGCGCAGGCCGTCCTGATGATCCCGATGGCCGTCGCCGAGCCCGTTCCCGTGCCGTCGGCCAGGCCCAGATCCACCAGCGGCTTCAGCCCCAGCCTGGCCAGCGCCGAGGCGTGTCCGGGCTCGGTCGAAACCTGCCCCGCCATGCAATGGTCCGCAGCGTCGGGTCGCAGCGCCGCCAGCACGGCCGCCGCCGCGCAGCCGCCGAAGCTGTCGAGCAGCACCGGCGTCTTCTGCATCCGCGCGGCCAGGATGGCGCCGGCCTGGGCGGCCATCTCCCGTCCGCCGAGTTCGCGCATGAGATCAAGCGGTTCGGCCTGCACGCGGCCCACGGCGGTCTGGATCAGCGCCGGATGAGCCGACCATTCCGCCGCCTCGCCGCCGAACAGGGCGTGGCAGACGGCGGCGGCGGCGATCTCGGCGCCGTGTCCAGCCTCACCGAGGATGAGCAGGTCGGGTTGCTTGGCCAGCGCTTCCATACCGAACGCCATCGTCGCCGCGCATTCCTTCTCGCTCATCGCCGCGCGCTCGGTGATGTCGCCGACCGGGCGGTCGAGGGCGAGATCGAAGGCGTCGAGCCCGGCGCCCTGGGTCTGCGCGGCCTGAGCGACCGGCGCGATACCGGCGGCCATGGCCTCCAGCTGACCACGCGTTGGCGGCGCGGGCGGCAGATGCGCCGCGACGCCATGCGCGCCGGCGTAGACGGCGATGATCGGGCGGTTGACGGCGGGCGGGTTGCGGCCGCCCCAAGCGGTAAGCCAGGCCGCGATCTCGTCGAGACGGCCGAGCCCCCGCCGTTGCGGTTGCGCGGCGGCGGGGCCGGGCAGGGCGTCCAGAAGCTGGCGGATGTCGTCGAAGGGGGCGGTCATGCGCGGCGGGCTTAACCCCCGCTCGCCGGCAATGAAAGAGGGGACGCCCCGCCACAGGACGCCCCCTCGCTCCTCGGGCGCTCTCGGATTACCGAGGAGAGGCTGTTCAGCCGAGGTAACGCGCGCAGGCGCCGCTGAGTTCGGCCTGCAGATCGGCCTTGCGGCCGTTCTTGGCGCGCGCGGCCACCCGCTTGGCGTCCGCCCGGTTGCTGTCGGCCTTGTCGGAGATGTAGGCGGCGCGGCCGCGGCCTTCGGCCTTCAACCTGGCGTCGAGCGAGGCGGTGTCCATCTCGCCGAACGCGCCGGACGCGGCCAGGCCGCTGCAGCGGGCGGCTTGCAGATATTCGACATCGGACAGGCTGCCGCGCGCCTCGGCGGCGGTCGCGAAAGCAGCGGTCAGCACAACGGCGGTGAGGGCGATACGCATCGGGGGCTCTCCAATCCCTTCGGTGGGGTGTGATCGGTGAAGGGACGATGCTTCGACTCTACTTGTCGTTCAAATTAATAAGAAGAAAGATTCCAATACTAGTTTCAGTTTATACTTACATGTCTGTAATGTTCGCGACGCTTAGATTACAGCTTGGTAAGCTTGCGTTCAGCCCCGCCGCGCGATAGCAGCGCCTCATGGACGCGCCGCCCAAGCCCATCGCAACGCCCTGCATCAAGGTCTGCGCCGTCGATGGCGAGAGCGGCCTGTGCCTGGGTTGCCATCGGACGCTGAAGGAGATCGGCTTCTGGGGCCGCTTCACCGACGAGGAGCGGGCCACCATCATGGCCGAGCTGCCGGGCCGCCGTTCGCGCATCCGGCCGGAGAAGCTGGGCGTTTCCTGATTAACTCTTCGGGAACTTCCGATTCACGGCTCGCCAACCCTTCGCCGCTAGAACGGCGGGCATGTTCAGGTACGCCATCTTCGCGCTGATCGGCCTCGGCTCGGCCGCGCTCACGGCCCAGACCGTGATCACGCTGGACCAGGCTCGCCAGGCGCAACCGCGTTACGAGCGCCCGATCGCCGCTGTCGCCCGCATCGCGCGCGCCGACGACGGCCACTATTGGGCGACGGGCGAGGTGAACGGGGCGCGGGTGCGCTTCCTCGTCGACACCGGCGCCACCGCTGTCTCGCTGACGCCCGCCGACGCGCGCCGTCTCGGCGTCGAGACGCACGGGCTGTCCTACGATTACGAGGTGATCACCGCCCACGGCCGCGCCCGCGCCGCCGCGGTGACGCTGGAAACTCTGTCGGTGGACGGCGCGACCGTCGAGGACGTCGATGCGCTGGTCATCGAGAAGGGCCTGGAGACCTCGCTGCTGGGCATGAGCTACCTCGGCCGCCTATCGCGGTTCGAGGCCACCCCGACCGCGCTGGTTCTGAGGCCCTAGGCCGACAGCCGCATCCGGGCGCCGCGCAGCGCGTCCAGCCCGGCCTTGATCACCTCCACCCCCGCGCCCGGCTTCACGCCCTCGACGGTGAGAATCCGCCGCCAACTCCGCGCGCCGGGCAGGCCGTGGAAGAGGCCCAGCATGTGCCGGGTCATGGCCGCGAGGTGGACGCCCGCCGCCAGCTGCCGCTCGACGTAGGGCAGATAGCGCTCCACGGCCTCGAGCGCGCCGACTTCCTCGCCCTCGCCGAACACGCGCCGGTCGACCTGACCCAGGATCGCCGGGTCGTGATAGGCGGCGCGGCCCAGCATGACGCCGTCGACGTGCCTGAGGTGCGCCAGCGCCTCCTCCAGCGAGCCGACGCCGCCGTTGATGACGATGGTCAGGTCGGGGCGCTCGCGTTTCAGCCGGTAGACCAGCGGATAGTCGAGCGGCGGGATGTCCCGGTTCTCCTTCGGCGACAGGCCCTCCAGCCAGGCCTTGCGCGCATGAACGATGAAGGTCGTCACGCCCGCCTTCGCACAAAGATCTACGAGTTCGAACAGGCTCTCTTCCGGCTCCTGGTCGTCGACGCCGATGCGGCACTTCACAGTGGCGGGCACGTTCACGGCTTCGCGGATCGCCGCCATGCAGTCGGCGACCAGC
>CAMLRH010000064.1 GCA_946482375.1 uncultured Caulobacteraceae bacterium
GGTACTGGCCGATCAGCTTCGAGCCACGCGGGATCAGCACCGTCGAGCCGTCGAAGCCGCGTACGTCCTGGCTGACCACGGCGCGCACGGAGCCCGGCAGGTCGGAGTTGATCGCCGTCTCCAGCACGGCCGGGATCATCGTCCCCTGCGGCGCGACGCGGGCGACATCGCGCAGGCGGGTGGCTCGCGCCGGGCTCGTCGCCCCGCCGGTGACGCGCGAGGCGAAAGCTTCCTCCGCCGAGAGGCCGGACGGCTGTTCCGGCTGCGCCTCGTTCTGGGCGAGCTGGACCGGACGGGCGGCGGCCGGGTTGCTGAGGTCCACCACCAGCGCCGGAGACCGCCATCGCAGGCTGGGCTGGGACGCCGGGGTCGCGAGCCGGGGTTCGACGGTCATGGCCCGAGGCGGGGGCGTGATGACGGCGACAGCGGGGGCGGGCGCCTCCGTGATCGGCGCGGCCGGGGCGGCGGCGGGCTGGGCGACGGTGTCCTCGGCCCGCGCCTCGCGCCCGCTGCTCAGCGAGGCGAAGACCATGACGCCGAGGCCTATGGCGCCGGCGATCCCCAGCATCATGCTCCAGGGGTTATCGGGCTGGCTGACACCGGGGCGGGGTTCGCGAAAGACCGGGCTGTCGGGCAGGGGGCGCTTCATCGGCTGAACCACCCCTTCTTCCTCGGCCTCGGCTGCGGGGCGAGCGGCCCTGGCGCCGCCTGTGCATAGCCGTCGTTGTGGATACGTGTGACCTCCTCGCCGCGCCGGAGCACGAAGCCCGGGGCCAGCCGATCGACGACGATGTAGCCGTCGCGGACGCGCCAGTTGACCATCGCCTCCTCGCCGCCCTGCAGCGCGAAAATGGCCGGATAGTCGGTCTGCTCGCCGAACTGGAAATAGGTCGCCGCGCCGTCGTCGAATACGGCAGCCGGCACGTTGGCGCCCGAGCCTTCGTAGCTGTAGGCGCGGTTCTTCGCTTCCGGCGGCGGAGGAGGGGGCGGCGCCTCCACGATCACCGGCGCGGGCTGCGGATACTCGAAGCGCAGGGTGTAGAGCACGTCGGCGGCCTTCGGCGTCCCCGGCCGCACGCTGAGCTCGAAGTTGTAGCGGCGCAGGTTGGTGACCACCGTCATGTTGGTCGCCGGCACGCGCTCCATCGGCTTGACGAACAGCAGGTTGGCCTTGCGGTTGGGGATCACCTGCCAGCCCAGGCTGTCGCCGATGGCGACGTTCTCGATGGCCTCGGCCGGGTCGAACTCGATGGTCAGCTGGTAGCCGAGTGCGGCCTTCAGCTGCACGACTTCGGTGGGGTCATAGCCGACCACCTGGATGCGCGGATCGCCGAGGCTCGGGCGCGGGACCACCGCCGCCTGGACCGGCAGGGCGAGGAGCAGGGCGATGGCAAGCGCGACCCTCATCGGCTGAGCGCCTCGCGGCTGGGCGCGCGGCGGGGCGCGCCGCCGATCCGCTGGGCAGGCGTGAAGGCCGGGTCGGTGCGAACGTTGCGGATGGACTGGGCGGTCATGGCTGTTCGCGTCCACGCCGTCGCGTTGTCGCGGCGCAGCTGTTCAGCCAGATGTTCGGCGCGGGAGACCGACACGACAGGCGCGGCCTGCGGTTTGGGCGCGGACTCGGCGGTGGTCGCTCTCCGCGTGAAGCTCAGCTTGAAGCCCAGCGCGATGATGGTCCCGGCGACGACCAGCGCCGCCTGCGCCGCCGCGAACACGAAGACGATGGCCGCCGTCGTCACCGCCGTCGAAACCTCCAGCATTTTCGCCGCCCGCTGCTCGGCCAGCGCCACCAGCCATGGCTCCAGAACCGCCAGCATCAGGGTGATCAGCACCCACGCGGTCAGCGAAGCGAAGGCCGCCGCCGTCAACGCCCGCACCCAGCCTACGAACAGGCCTCGCGTCTGCAGGAACAGGAAGAGCGCGATGAACACCGGCCCTACCGCCGTCAGGACGCCGATGGCGATGGTGGCGATGGCAACGAGCCCTGCGCTGGCCATGAACAGCACCCCGCTAGCCCCCGACAGCGCCCGGGCGGCGGCGGCTTCGCGGCTGGTGTAGGCGGTGGCCTCGGGCCCGCCCGCCTTGCCGAAGGCGATGGCGGCATTGGAAAGCTCGTCGTAGGCGACCTGCAGCCCGCCGACCGGATCGGCGGCGAGGAAGGACTGCCCCTGCGGCGCGGCTGCGACCAGCGCGGCGATCTCCACCGGCGCCCTGGCCGCGATGTCGAAGACCAGCGTCTGGAAGAGGCTCCAACTCGTCACCAGCGCCAGGATCGCGCCGATCTTCAGCGCCATGCCGGGCGCGTCCGACAGCCGCGCCCCGCCGGCCGCGAACAGCAGCCGGTAGCCAACCGCGGCCACATAGATCGTCAAGAGCGCCGTCAGCGCCATCTGGAAGCCGGGTGAGGCGGTCACCGCCTCATAGCCAAGCTGGGAAAAGCCGCGCGTATTGCAGTCGACGGCCGCCAGCACGCCCCGGATCACGCCCGCATCGGCGGCGATCTGACAGCTCATGCCGGGGCCCCTTCCATGAAGGGCTCCAGCCATTGCGCTGGGTCATCGCCCAGCCGGTCGCGAAGAGAGTCGAGGCGGCGCACCGACCGCTCGGTCCCGGCCAGCACCTTCAGCTCGCCGGCCATGCCGGTCAGGTCCAGCCGCGCCACGACGCTGTGGTCGCCCTGTTTGACCAGGAAGCAGCGCGACGTGTCGGGCAGAGTCCTCACCAGCTCGAACTCGTGTTCCGACAGCCCGAACCCGCCGACATAATCGGACGCCTTTGCCTTCGGGTTGGGGAAGAAGATCTGCGTCGCCGCCTGTTCGATGATGGCCGAGGCGATGCGGCTCTCCAGCGCGTCGGTCGCCGACTGGGTGCAGAAGCCGACCAGGCCGTTGCGCTTACGGATGGTCTTTTCCCAGTCCTTGATCCGGCGGACGAAGACGTCGTCGTCCAGCGCCTTCCAGCCCTCGTCTACGACGATGATGGCCGGCGCCCCGTCCAGCCGCTGCTCGACGCGGTGGAACAGGTACATCATCGCGGCCGTGCGGACGGTCGGGCTGTCCAGCAGCCGCGTCATGTCGAAGCCGACGATGCGGTTGGTCAGGTCCAGCCGATCCTCGGCGTTGTCGAACAGCCAGGCGTGCTCGCCGCCCTCGCACCAGGCGCCGAGCCGCGCCGCCAGGTCGCCCGCGCTCGGCCGCCGTCCGCCCCGGAACAGCTCACGCAGGTAGCGCAGCCGCCGGTGCGCCGGGGCCTGCGCGAAGTTGGCGTCGATGGCGTCGGCGATGATCGCCCGGTCCTCGGCGTCCAGCGTGGCCCCGTCGGTGGATAGCAGCGTCGCCAGCCACTCGGCCAGGAAAGCGCGGTTCTCGCCAGTGTCGGGCAACGCCAGCGGGTTGAAGCCCGTCGGTTGTCCGGGGCTGAGCACGTCGTAGGCGCCGCCGACCGCGCGGATGAAGCCCTCGGCGCCGCGGTCCTTGTCGAAGTACGCCACGCGCGGCTCGAACCGTTCGGCCTGCGCCAGCAGAAAGGCGAGCAGCGCCGTCTTGCCCGACCCGCTCGGCCCGATGACCGTGAAGGTGCCGAGGTCGCCGTTGTGGACGTTGAAGTGGTAGGGCCCGAACGCCGTCGTCTCCAGCACGGTGACGGGGCTTCCCCAATGGGTGTCCGCTGCCTGGCCCGCCGGGTGGTTGTGGAAGCTGGCGAGGCTGGCGAAGTTCGCCGTCGAGATCAGCGCCTTCCTGGCCACATAGGCCAGGTTGCCAGGGAACTGGGCCCAGAAGGCAGGCTCCAGGTTGACGTCCTCGCGCACGGCGATGGCGCCCGTCTCCGACAGCGCCGACAGCACGTCCGACACCGCGCCGTCGAGGTCGTCCAGCGTGTCGGCCTTGGAGAGGATGGAAAGGTGGTGCTCGCCAAACGCGCTGCGGCCGGCCCCCACGTCGTCGCGCGCGGCCGACAGTTCGCCGCGCAGCGACAGCGCGTCGTCGTCGGCCGCGCGCAGGCGGCGTAGCGCCAGCCCCATGCGCTCGAGCGAGGCCTGCCGGTCGACGAAGGCGAAGCTCTCGGTCAGCACCATCTCGAAGGGCAGACGCAGGACTCCGTCGAGCATCCCCGGCTGCGAACGCGCCGGATAGTCCTTCAACGACACCATCGCCCCGAACGTGGCGGGGCTGTCGCCCGCCGGCGCGAACTCCATGGCGTCGACGCCGAAGTTGAGACGGCGCGCGGGCAGGGCGTGGCCGAGGTCGCCGGTGGGCTTAAGCACCGGCCGAGGCTCGCCGTTGACCAGCAGCGACAGGAACTCGGCAACCTCGGAGCAGAGGCCGCCTTCGCCCTCGTAGAGGGTCAGCGTGCGCGGCCCGTAGGGCGCCAGCGCGGCGGCGAAGGTCTCGCGGGTGGCGTGCAGCGCCCGAAGCTCGCGCGCCTCCAGCGCCGGATCGGGACCGGGGCGCTTGAACAGCCGCTCGATCATGCCGCCGGCGCCCTGCAGCGGACGGCGCACCAGCGTCAGGAAGATGTCGTTGACGTAGAGCCGCCGGCTCGCCAGCCGCTCGCGCCAGGCCTCGTCGAGCTGGCGGCAGAAGGCGCCGCCGACCTCACCCTCCAGCTGAGGGTCGACCCGGCGGCGCACGACGTGGTGATAGATCGCCAGCCGCGAGCTCGCCGCCCCGCGAAGCAGGGTCTCGCGCACCGTCTTGCGGTAGTTCAGCTCCTCGTCGGACGCGGTCTCGGCCGGGAAGCCGCGCAGATGCAGCACCTGGACGAGCAGGCCGTCGCGGGTGCGCACGGTCGCCTCATCCACATGTCCGGCGTAGGGCAGCTTTGCGCCCACCGGCGCCTCGCGGGCGGCGAGCCTGTCGGCGCCCATGGAAATGACCCGGCTCATGGCGCGTACGAGTTGGCCCGCCAGTAGCGGTGGTTTTTCACGCGCGGACAGCGGCTGAGTTTCGTGACCCACAGGTCGAAGAAGCGCGGCTCCTTCAGGCAGCCGAGATAGCCGACCGCGTGGACCACCGCCGCCAGCGCGAACGCCCAGAAGCTCCTGAAGATCAGGAAGGCTTCCAGCGTCAGGATCAGGTTGAGGACGGCGTAGCTATAGGTCACCCCGCCGATCATCTGCGGCCGGGTCAGCGCGCTGAAGATGGGATCTGAGGCGAGCCGGGTCATGGCGTTAGCGCACGCCTCCCGCCACCGACTGGATACCGGCCACGATCGACACGGCCCCGAAGATGATGAAGCAGCCGACTATGACGGTGAGCCCGCGCCGCCACTCGATGCGGCCGGTCAGCATCATGAAGCCCACGACCGCCACCGCGATCACCGCCGCCGTGGTGGCGACGTTGCCGAGCATCGTGCCTTGCACCCACTCCAGCGCGGCCAGGATCGGCGAGGATCCGGCCGGGTCGCCGCGCACCTGCGCCTGGGCGGGGAGGGCGAGCGCGGTCAGCGCCAGCGCAAGACGGTGCTTCATGGAGCGCTCCGGGACAGGCGGTTGAGGACGGCGGCGACATAGGCCTGCGTCTCGGCATAGGGCGGCACCCCGCCGTGCTTCAGCACCGCGCCGGGCCCGGCGTTGTAGGCGGCCAGCGCCCGGACGAGATCGCCGTCGAACAGCTTCATCATCTTCGCGAGGTAGGCCGTCCCGCCATCGACGTTGGCAGTGAGGTCATGGGCGTCCACGCCCAGCTCCCGCGCCGTGCCGGGCATCAGTTGCATCACCCCGCGCGCGCCCTTCGGCGAGACGGCTGACTGGCTCAGCCGCGACTCCTGCCACGCGACCGCCTCGACAAGCTGCGGGCTGACCTGATGGCGCTCGGCCGCCGTGGCGATGGCCTCGCTGACAGACGAAACGGGGGGAGGGGCCGCCGGCCGCGCGATGGCCTGCACGCCCTCGGCGGACCAGACCACGGGTCCGGCGTAGGTCACCGCGCCCTGCGGCCCGACCTCGATCACCTGGGCGGCGGCCGGCCCGGCGGCCATCAGCGCAAGGGCGCCAACCCAAAACATCCGCCTTTGCCGAAACAGCCCCACCACACATCCCCACCACCGAGGGCGACGATGCTAGTCGAGCCGACTTCGCCAGCAAGGCCGCCACCGGCCCCAGGCGGGGAAGAACTCACATTGGCTGTGGATAAGCGGCGTCTCGCGGCCTTCGCGGCCCGGTTCCTGCACCGCTCTGCGTATCAGCGCCGGGCACGTCCCAGACCGGGATGAACGGCGCGCCAAAAGGAGGCTGACCCATGAGCACGTCCCTGAGCCTGGTTGCCCTGAACGACCAACCCGAGCCCGTCGCCGCCCGCGTGCGGCGTCTGCAGGCCGAAGCCCGCGGCCTCGCCCGCGACCACATCGGCGCCTTCGCCGCCATGCTGGCCGACGTCCAGGCCACGGCCGCCGAAATCGCCGAGGGCGGCGAAGCCTACCCCGCCGGCATCCGCGACCTCGCCCGCCGCTTCGCCGACGACGCCGAGACCCGCATCCAGACCCTGGCGACGCTCAACGGGCGGGGTGTTTAGGGAAGGGCCCCTGGCTCCCCGGACTGGATGCTTATCGAACCGGCTTCCGCCGATGGGCAAAGGAAATAAGAGCCATCTTCCAAGACATTGGAACGCTAAATCTCGTTATTGGTCAAGAGCTTGCCTAGGTTGCAAGCGTGTGTGCGGGCTCACAGCTGAGGCGACCGACAATCGGGAATGGACCGCTGGAACACCGAAATCCTGACCGATTTGGCCAACCCCGTTTCGACTCTCGAACTCGGCTGCGCTCTCGATCCTCTCACAGCCCAGCCAGGCTTCTGCAAAGGTCGAAGCAGATGGCGATTAGCCGAACAACGCGGCGATGTCGCTCATCGGCAGGAAAAGCCGCATCCGCTGATCAGGAAACGGCAGGAAACTCTCACGCTCGTAGAAGCGGTACGCCGCCTCGTTCTTGGCGTCGACCATCACGGCGAAGGAGGCGATTTCGCTGCGCAGGGCGCGATGCAGGGCGTCGGCCAGCAGGAAGCGGCCATATCCCTGTCTCTGGTGGCGGCGATCCACCGCGAGCCGCCCCAGGAGCGTCGCCGGAATCAGGGGATAGCGGGGAAGGCGGCGTGTGAGCTCGGCGGGCAAGTCCGGCGCCGCCACACCGGTAGCCGACAGCGTGTAGTAGCCGCCAACCGCCCCGTCAGGCATGACCAGCACGAACGACGCGGCCATGTTCTTGCGGATGTCCTGACCTGCCTGGGTGCGCAGGTAACGGTCCAGCGGCTCGACACCGCTGCTGAACGAGACGCAGTCATGGTGTGCGCCAAGCGGCTCGACCCGCAGTCTACCGTGCGGCGCCGTCGCCACGGTTCAGAGGCCGGTGGCGCGGCGATAACGCTCGACGGTGTCACGCAGGCGGTCATTTACCGGCTTCGGGTTCAGCAGGGCGTCTACAAAGGCGTGACGATCACGGATCGTCAGCGTCAGACGTTCGTGGGTCTCGATCGCCCGCTGCGCCGCTTCCTGAAGGCTGGTCAGCACGAAATCCGTCACCGTCCGGCCTTGGAGGGCCGCCGCGTGTTCGATCAGCGTCTTTTGCTCAGGCGTCACCCGGGTCTCAAGGCGCTCGGCCCGCTTGCGGGGTGTGGTGGCAGCCGCTTTGGTCATGGTTGGTCTCCGACCTAGAATGTACGGCCAGTGGCCGGGAATTTCAAGCTGGCCGGCGGCGAAGGAGCTCCGCCACGTAAAGCGAGCGGACCCAAGCGGGAAGATCGTCGATCTCATCCGTTACACGTCCCTCCTTGAACGTCAGCATCCGCACATGCGGCCGCTCGAGCGCCGAGTTGTCGAAGACGAGCGCCCGATCCGACGGGGAGCGCGGATTAACTATTACACGCGTGCTTCTTGACCGTGTGCAAGGAAGCGGCGGCTCGGGCGGAAAGCGATCGGTGAGCGGCCCTTGCATAAGAGGCAGATTGGCCGTAATGCCTTAAATTGCGAATGACTTGCAATCGCAATAGGGGGTCTAAGGCGATGTACGGAACGAGAAGCGTGGCGAGCGTCGCGGCCATCGCCTCCGCTGTGTGGGGTCTGTTGGGTTGGGCTCCGGCAAGCGCCCAGCCGTCGCCGGAAGCCGCCGGTCTCCAGCTGGCGAGCGCCGACCCGGCCGTAGTCGAGGCCCTTGTCGTTACGGGTTCGAAGGCGGCCGCAGACGAGGTGGGCGGTTCGGCAGTCTATCTCGATGAGAAGGCGCTGGAGACCTTCTCCTATGCCGACGTCAATCGCGTACTGCGCCAGGTGCCGGGGGTCTATCTCCAGGAGGAGGAAGGCTTCGGCCTGCGCCCCAACATCGGCATCCGCGGATCGGGGTCGGACCGCAGCGGCCGCATCGCGGTCATGGAGGACGGTATCCTCATCGCTCCGGCGCCCTACGCCGCGCCGGCCGCATACTATTTCCCGCGCGTTTCGCGCATGTCAGGGGTCGAGGTCGTGAAGGGGCCGGCCGCCATCCAGTACGGTCCGCTGACGACGGGCGGCGCGCTCCAGCTCTTTTCCACCCCCATCCCCGAAGTCGAGAGGCTAGGCGGGCAGGGCAAGCTGCTCGGCGGCTACGGCTCCCTGCGCGCCCACGGCGCCCTCGGCGGTTGGCGCCAGGTCGGCCCGTTTCAGGTCGGTGGCTTGGTCGAGGTGCTGCACGAGTCGTCGGAGGGCTTCAAGGCGCTGGATTCGGGCGGCGACACCGGCTTTCGCATCGACGACATGATGCTCAAGCTCGGCGTTCGGACGGGCGAGGCCGCAGCCATGCCGCAGTCCCTGGAGCTGAAGTTCCAGACCTCGGACGAGACCTCGGACGAGACCTATGTCGGGCTGACGCTCGCCGATTTCCGCGCGGACCCCTACCGGCGTTATCGTGGCAGCCAGGTGGACCAGATGAACGTCGGCCACGAAACCTGGCAGGCGACGCACCGCGTCGCCCTGACGCCGGCGCTGGATCTGACCACGGTGGCCTATCGCACCGAGACGGCGCGGGCCTGGTACAAGCTCAACGATGTGCTTTCCGGCGCCAGCCTGCGCTCGGTGAACTCGGTGCTTGCCGACCCCGCCGTCTTTCCCGACGCCTACGCGACGCTGGTGGGCGCGCCGGGATATGTCAGCCCCGTGAACGCGCTGCGGATGCGCTACAACAATCGCAGCTACAAATCGGCGGGCGTCCAGTCGGTGCTTGGCGCCTCCTTCGTCAGCGGCGCGGCCGCACACCGGCTGCAGCTTTCGGTCCGCTACCACCAGGACGAGGAGGACCGCTTCCAGCACGACGACCGTTACCAGATGAACGACGGCCAGATGGGCCTGACCGCGTCCGGCGCGCCCGGCAGCCAGGAGAACCGGCTCGGCGAGGCGCGGGCGTGGGCGTTTTTCGCGCGCGACACCATTGACGTGGGCGCGATCACGCTGACGCCGGGCCTCCGCTACGAGACCATCGAGCTTAAGCGCACCAGCTATGCGCTTGGCGACGCCGCCCGGGCCGCTCCGACCGGCGTCGATCGTTCGGATGTCGACGTCTGGATCCCCGGGACCAGCGCCATCTGGCGGCTTTCGCCGTCCTGGCGGCTGATCGGCGGCGTCCACCGCGGCTTCAGCAACCCGGCGCCGGGCTCGACCAGCGATCCGGAGACCTCGTGGAACTACGAGGCGGGCGTCCGTTACGCCGCCGGCGCGGCCTCGCTGGAAGCCATCGCCTTCTTCAACGACTACCGCAACCTTATCGGCACATGCACCGCCTCGACCGGGGGCGAATGCGCGATCGGCGCCCAGTTCGACGGCGGAGAGGTCGAGGTCAAGGGGCTGGAGCTGAGCGCCGGCTACGACCTCGCGGGCGCCTTCGGCCTCGGTGTCCGGGTCCCGGTGTCGGCTGTTTACACCTACACCGACGCCCGTTTTCAGACGGGCTTCAGCAGCGGCTACTCGCCTTGGGGGCTGGTGAGCGCGGGCTTCGAACTGCCCTACACGCCCGAGCACCAGCTGACCGCCAATCTGGGACTGCACGGCGAGGCCTGGCGAACGGACCTGATGGTGAACCACGTCAGCGACGCCCGCTCGGTGGCCGGCGCCGGGGCGATACCGCTGAACCAACTTATCGAAGCGAGGACCCTCGTCGACGTCGCTGCGGAGTACGACCTGACGGGGCAGGTGTCGTTCTTCGCCTCGGTGCAGAACCTGACGGACGAGACCTACAACGCCGCCTTCACCCCGGCTGGCGCTCGGCCGGGGGCTCCCCGCTTAGCGCAGGGCGGGGTCAAGTTGCGCTTCTGACGCCATCGCTTGACCGGCCGGCTGTTCGGCTTTGCGCGAACGCAACGTTTCGCGCTTTCGGAACTGTCACAGTGAAGCGCCTTTTACGGGCCGGCGCGGCCGGTCCCCGAAGGCGATCCGCAATAAACGCGCCGACAAGCGCGCAGGGGATAAGCTGATGTTCAATACCCGCCGGGCGGCCCTGTTCGCCGCCGTCTGGAGCGCCGCGATCCTGCCCGCGGCGAATGCCGCCGCCGAGACCCTGGCCGACGCCATCGCGCTCGCCTAC
>CAMLRH010000065.1 GCA_946482375.1 uncultured Caulobacteraceae bacterium
CAGCACCGAGGTCAGCCGCGCGTCCCACACCCACCAGGTCCCCCACATCGGCCGTCCCCAGAGGGAGCCGGTGACCAGCGCCAGCAGGGTGAAGGCCGCGCCCAGCGGAGCGGCGGCCTTGGCGGCCGCGTCGGCCAGCGCGTGCCGGAAGACGAGCGTCAGGAAGCTGGCGATGCCCAGGCACAGGTAGACGAACATGCCGAGCCAGGCCGACGGCACGTGGATGAACATGATCCGCACGGTGTCGCCCTGCTGATAGTCCTCGGGCGCCGCGAACCCCAGCGCCAGCCCGGCCAGCAGGGAAAGAGCCGCGCAGACCCCAAGGATCGGCGCGGCCCATCGCGAGAAGGCCATGAAGCGGTCGGGGTTGGCCAGGAAGGCGAACATCGCCGCCTGCTTAGGCGCAACACCGCCCAGCTAGCAAGCGGGCGCCTTAGCCCCGGCCGGGGCCACGACGCTCGTGCTTGCCCATGCCGCCACGGCCCTGGTGCATGGCGTCGAAGGCCTTCTGCTGGGTCGGCGTCAGCTGGGCGTAGAAGCGCTTCACGGCCTCGGCGTGCGTGGCGAAGTCGCGCTGGCGCTCGATCATGCGCTGGCCCATGCGGTCCAGGCGCTGCGGCGTCGTCAGGTTGCGCATCCCGTCGCGCTGGCCGCGACGCCCCATGCGGTCGCCGCGATGCTGCTCATGGGCGGCGACGAAGGCCTGCAGGGCGGGCTCCTGCGCCGGCGTCAGCTGCAGCGTGTCGCGCAGGCGCTGGGCGTGGGCGGCCGGATCGTGCTGGCGCTTCATGGGCTTCTGGGCTGCGGCAGGCGCGGCGGGGGCCGGCGACTGGGCGAAGGTCGCGCCGGCGGCCATGACCGACAGCGCGGCGCCGGCGGACAGCGCGGCGATCAGGGGGGATTTCATACTCAAGGTCTCCTGGACACGTCCCTTGGAGCACCTTCTGCATCACCCTCTTTGCACCCGTATTTCAGCGAATGTTTCGCCGTTGAAAGCTCAGTCCAGAGCGTTGCGGCAGGCGGCCGCCATGGCGAAGGGGGCCAGCGCCACGGCTGCCGCAGCATAGGCGCCGAGCAGCATCAGCCCCGGCCGCCAGTCGAGCCCGCCCGCCAGCGACGACAAGGCGCCTCCCCCGAAGATCACCGGCGGCGCGAACAGCGGCAAGACGATGACGGCGATCAGCAGCCCACCCCGCCGCGAACCCAGCGCCAGCGCCGCCCCCATGCCGCCCATGAAGGCGAAGGCGAGCCCGCCCAGCAACGCCACGACCATCAGCAACGGCGCGAGGCTTGGCGAGGCGCCAAGCGCAATCGCGGCGATCGGCGCGGCAAGCGCCAGCGGCGCGCCCGTCGCCAGCCATTGCGCCAGGCACTTGGCCGCCGCCACCAGCTCCAGCGGCGCGGGCCCCAGCGCGAGCAGGTCGAGCGCGCCGTCCTCGAAGTCGCGCTCGAACAGCCGCTCCAGCGACAGCAGCGCCGAAAGCGCCAGCGCCAGCCACGCGACACCGACCGCCAGCACCGACAAATGCTCCGGCTCCGGCCCGCTTGCCAGCGGCAGCAGGGTCGTAACTCCCGCGTAGAAGGCGAGCGCCAGCAGCGCACCGCCGCCCCGGCCCCAGGCCAGCGACAGTTCGCGGCCGAAGAGGATGGCCAGCGCCCTCATCCGCCGATCTCCACCGTGCGCGCCGGAATCGGCAGCGGGTCATGGACGGCGGCGATGACGAGGCCCCCGCCCGCCAGATGCCCCTCCATGAAGGTCCCGAACGCCTGGCGATGAGCGGCGTCCAGCGGCGCCATCGGCTCATCGAGCAGCCACAGCGGACGCGGACTCGCCGACAGCCGCGCCAGCGCCACCCGCCGCCGCTGGCCCGCCGACAGCCGCCGGACTTCGAGCCCCAGCAGCCGCTCGAGGTCGAACGCATGCGCCGCGGCCCTGGCGCTCGTCTCAGACCCGCCGGTCCACAGCGCCTGGAAACGAAGTTCCTCCCAGGCCGTGCGGCCCGGCTTCAGCCCGTCCTGATGGCCGACGAGATGCAGGCCCGTCCGTCGCGCATCGTCCTCCTCGGCGCCGTCGAAGGCGACACGCCCCGCCGCCGGACGCAGCAGGCCGGCGATAGCGCGCAGCAGGCTGGTCTTGCCCGCGCCGTTGGGACCGGTCAGCGCCACCGCCTCTCCGGCGCGCACCGTCAGGTCCAGCCCCTCGAACAGCAGCCGCTCGCCACGGCGGATGGCGAGCCCCTCGACCGTCACCCCGGCGATCACGCGGACGCCCTCGACGCATGGACCTTCGCCGCCGCCCGGACTAAGAAGCGCCGGGCCGACCCCCTCCTTATGTACAGGGGCTTACGCGCCGCTGGCCTGAACGCTGTGTGTCCAGTCCGAGCGCGCGATCCCGGGAGCGGTTTGTGGACGGCCGCGGACAGAGAAAGGATCCCCCAACATGGCGTCGATCGACAGCCTGAATACGCGCCGCACGCTCGCGGTGGGCGGCGCGTCTTACGTCTACTACAGCCTGCGCGCGGCGGAAGAAGCAGGACTTTCCGGCATCGCCCGCCTGCCGGTCTCGATGAAGGTGCTGCTGGAGAACCTGCTGCGCAACGAAGACGGCGGTGAAACCGACGCCGACGACCTTAAGGCCATCGCCGCCTGGGTGGATAACCGCGGCGCCGTCCAGCACGAGATCAGCTTCCGCCCGGCCCGCGTGCTGATGCAGGACTTCACCGGCGTTCCGGCCGTCGTCGACCTCGCCGCCATGCGCGACGCCATGGCCAAGCTCGGCGCCGATCCGCAGAAGATCAATCCGCTGGTCCCCGTCGATCTCGTCATCGACCATTCGGTGATGGTCGACCACTTCGGCACGGCCAAGTCCTACGAGGAAAACGTCGAGCGCGAGTACGAGCGCAACATCGAGCGCTACCGCTTCCTGCGCTGGGGTTCTTCGGCCTTCAACAACTTCCGCGTCGTGCCGCCCGGCACCGGCATCTGCCACCAGGTGAACCTCGAGTACCTGGCCCAGACCGTCTGGACCGCGAAGGACCCGGATGTCGGCGCCGATGAAGTCGCCTATCCCGACACCGTCGTCGGCACCGACAGCCACACGACCATGGTCAACGGCTTGGCCGTGCTCGGTTGGGGCGTGGGCGGCATCGAGGCCGAGGCCGCCATGCTCGGCCAGGCGATCCCGATGCTGATCCCGGAAGTCATCGGCTTTCGCCTGACCGGCGCGCTGCCCGAAGGCGCGACGGCGACCGACCTGGTGCTCACCGTCACCCAGATGCTCCGCAAGAAGGGCGTGGTCGGCAAGTTCGTCGAGTACTTCGGTCCCGGCCTCGCCGGCCTGACCATCGAGGACCAGGCGACCATCGCCAACATGGCCCCCGAGTACGGCGCGACCTGCGGCTTCTTCCCGGTGTCGCAGGCGACCATCGAGTACCTGCGCGCCACCGGCCGCGACCCGCAGCGGGTCAACCTCGTCGAGGCCTACGCCAAGGAGCAAGGGATGTGGTTTGACCCCGAGGCCGAAGAGCCGGTGTTCACCGACGTGCTCGAACTCGACCTGGCGAGCGTGCAGCCGTCGCTGGCCGGACCGAAGCGTCCGCAGGACCGGGTGCTGCTGACCGAAGCGGCGTCCGCCTTCAACGAGGCGCTCGCCGGCGACTTCGGCAAGAAGGAGTCGTCCGACGCCCGCTTCGGCGTCGAGGGCGAGAAGTTCGACATCGGCAACGGCGACGTCGTCATTGCCGCCATCACTTCCTGCACCAACACCTCGAACCCCAGCGTCCTGATCGCGGCGGGCCTGCTGGCCAAGAACGCGGCGGCCAAGGGGCTGAAGGTCAAGCCGTGGGTGAAGACCTCGCTCGCTCCCGGTTCGCAGGTGGTCACCGACTACCTGGCCAAGGCCGGACTGCAGAAGCACCTCGACAGCGTCGGCTTCAACTTGGTCGGCTACGGCTGCACGACCTGCATCGGCAACTCGGGCCCGCTGCCCGAGGCGATCTCGAAGTCGGTGCAGGACAACGACCTCGTCGCCGTCAGCGTGCTGTCGGGCAACCGCAACTTCGAAGGCCGCGTGAACCCGGACGTGCGCGCCAACTACCTGGCCTCGCCGCCGCTGGTGGTGGCCTATGCGCTGGCCGGCAACATGAAGATCGACCTCGCCAACGAGCCGCTGGGCGAAGGTAAGGGCGGTAAGCCCGTCTACCTGCGCGACATCTGGCCGACCTCGGCCGACATCGCCGCCTTGCAGCGCAAGTCGGTGACCAGCGAGATGTTCGCCAAGCGCTACGGCGACGTCTTCAAGGGCGACAAGCTCTGGCAGTCGATCAAGGTCGAGGGCGGCGAGACCTACGCCTGGGACATGACCTCGACCTACGTGCAGAACCCGCCCTACTTCGAGGGCATGACGATGACCCCGACCCCGGTCGAGGACATCATCGAGGCCCGCATCCTGGGCGTCTTCGGCGACTCGATCACCACCGACCACATCAGCCCGGCCGGCTCGATCAAGACCGCGAGCCCGGCCGGCTCCTACCTGATGCAGCACCAGGTCCAGCCGCTGGACTTCAACAGCTACGGCGCCCGGCGCGGCAACCACGAGGTGATGATGCGGGGCACCTTCGCCAACATCCGCATCCGCAACAAGATCACTCCGGAGATCGAAGGCGGGGTGACGAAGCACTTCCCGTCCGGCGAGACGATGCCGATCTACGACGCGGCCATGCGCTATCAGGCCGAGGGCCGTCCGGCGGTGGTCTTCGCCGGCAAGGAGTACGGCACCGGTTCGTCGCGCGACTGGGCCGCCAAGGGCGCCAAGCTGCTCGGCGTACGCGCCGTCATCGCCGAGACCTTCGAGCGCATCCACCGCTCGAACCTCGTCGGCATGGGCGTGCTGCCGCTGCAGTTCCAGAGCGAGGGCTGGCAGCGGCTGAACCTGACCGGCGAGGAGATCGTCTCGATCCGAGGCCTGTCGGAACTCGCGCCCCGCAAGCAGCTGATCGTCGAGCTCTACCGCGCTTCGGACGGCCGCATCGCCCGTTTCCCGGTGCGCTGCCGGATCGATACGCCGACCGAACTGGAATATTTCCGGGCCGGTGGCGTGCTCAACTACGTGCTGCGCAACCTGGCGCGGAGTGCGGTCGCTTAAGAAAGCTCACGGGCTCGTGAGGACCGGGGGCGGAGCAACTTGGCTTAAGTCGGGGAAGATGCGGAAGGCGGCGTTCTCTTTCACCCTCCTGGCGTTTGCGGCGCTGGCCACCCCGGTCGGCGCCCACCCGCTGGTCCCGGTGATCGTCGAGCTGTTCACCGCCCAGGGCTGCTCGTCCTGCGGCGACGCCAACGAGCGCGTCGCCGAGCTGGCCGAGCGCGACGATGTGCTGCCGCTGACCTTCTCGGTCGACTACTGGGACTACCTCGGCTGGACCGACACCTTCGCCAAGCCGGAGTTCACCGAGCGGCAAAAGGTCTACGCCAAGCGGCTTGGGCTGCGCGAGGTCTACACGCCACAGGTGGTGGTCGATGGCCGCAAGCAGACCTCCGGCGCCAAGGAGGACGGTCTCGACGACCTGATCCGCGAGGCCCGCCGGGCGCCGCGCAATCCGCCCGACATGCTCTTCCAGCTGAACGGCAAGATCGCGGTGGGCTCAGGCCCCAGGCCGCGAGGCGGGGCCGACGTCTGGCTCGTCCGCTACGACCCGACCGAGATCGAGGTGGAGGTGAAGAAGGGCGACAACCGCGGCGAGACCATCAAGGCCCGCAACGTCGTGCGCCAACTGGAGCGGCTGGGGACCTGGCGCGGCCGGCCCAACGCCTGGCGCCTGCCGCCCGCTGAACAGGAAGGGCTGGAGACGCTCGTCATCGTCCAGCAGGCCGGCGGCGGCCGCGTCATCGCCGCACTCCGTAAGGGGCCATAAGAAAACCCGCGCCGCCGGAGGGAATGTGGCGACGCGGGCTTCTTAAGAGGTTCAGGTGTCGGCCAACCGGTCGCCCCGATCACGGGGGGCTGGGGGGGCTGTTCAGGATCCGGAACCGAAGCTCTCGATCAGCCGACAACGTGAATTTCGGAAACCAAACCGGCCCCCGCGCGTCGGAATTAAGGTCATTTAGAGGCGGCTTGTCGCAGCCGTGTTTCAATTCCCGGAGCCGTGGCCCGGAAGCAACGCTGGAGCCCGGCGCCGATTCCGGTCTAGGCTGCCTCTTGCATGGCGTTTGACCCGTCTTACTCCCCAGCACCGCGCACCGGCGTCGTCTTCTTCGACCGACGCGAACTCGATCTCCTGATGCGGCTGTACGGGCGGATGGTGGCGGCCGGCGAATGGCGTGACTACGCCATCAGCGGACTGTCGGACATGGCCGTCTTCGCCGTCTATCGACGCAGCGCCGACGCCCCGCTCTACCGCATCGAGAAGCGCCCGGCTCTGGCCCGCAAACAGGGCCAGTGGGCCGTCGTCGGCGAAGGCGGCCACATCCTCAAGCGCGGCCACGAACTCCCGCAGGTGCTCCGCCTCTTCGACAAGGGCCGGTTCTCGGTCGTCCCCTGAACCCGTCATCCCAGGCCTTGTGCCTGGGACCCAGAATCGAGGCGGGTCGAGGATGCTTCCTTCGGTCGCCAACGCACCGGTCAAACTCCGGGCGTCGCCGTCTCTGGGTCCTCGGCACAGGGCCGAGGATGACGAAGAAGGTGGAACGAAAAAGCCCCGGAGGTTTCCCTCCGGGGCTCATTCGTTCGGCCTGTAGCCGCCGCTAGTCCCGGTTGCCCAGGAAGTGCAGCAGGAACTGGAACAGGTTGATGAAGTCCAGATAGAGGTTCAGCGCGCCGAAGCTGGTGGCCACGCCGAGCGCCGTCTCGTTACCGCCGAGCTGGTAGTAGGTCATCTTCAGCTTCTGGGTGTCGTAGGCGGTCAGGCCCGCGAAGATCAGCACGCCGGCGGCGCTGATGATGAAGGCCATCATCGACGACATCAGGAAGATGTTCACGATCGAGGCGATGATCAGGCCGATCAGGCCGATGATCAGGAAGCTGCCCATCCCCGACAGGTCGCGCTTGGTCGTGTAGCCGAACAGGCTCAAGCTCCCGAAGGCCGCGGCCGTGATGAAGAAGGTCGAGGCGACCGACTCACCCGTGTAGCGCAGCAGCACGGTGCCCAGCGAAGCGCCGATCAGGGCGACGATGGTCCAGTACAGCATCGAGGCGCTGCGCGGGGTCTGCTCGCGCCGCGAGAAGCCGCTGAACAGCAGGATTGCCAGCGGTGCGAAGCCCACGATCCAGCCCAGGATGGTGAAGCCGGCCAGACGGCCGTCCGGGGTCACCTGGAAGAGCAGGTCGCGCACCGGCGGCACCGACGAGGTGATGAAGGCGAGCACGCCCGAAAGCACCAGGCCCAGCGCCACCTTGTTGTAGACGCCGAGCATGAAGGCCCGAAGGCCCGCGTCCACCGACATATCGGCGGCCTGTGGGGACGCCGGTGCGTAGCCGCGGTTGAAGTCGCTCATAGAAGGTTGCCCTTTTCCGTTGCGCCCTCGAAGGGGCTCAGAGGCCAAATATCGTTGGCGTCGCCCCTTCGCGCAAGGGAGGGCTACTCGGCGCGGAGCACCGGGGCCGGACGCCGGGCGAGCGAATGCTGGGCCGCCGCCAGCCCACCGGCCGCAGCCAGCCCCATGGCGCCGATGACCAGCGTGGCCACACCGGCCCAGTCCACGCTCCATTCCGCCTCGAAGACCTTGACCACCACCGGCCAGGCCGCCGCATAGCCCAAAGCCGACCCGGCGAGCCCCGCGATCAGGCCGACAGCGCCGTACTCCACGGCGTAGGCGGTGAGGATCTGCCCCCGCTCGGCGCCCAGCACCTTCAGCGTCGCCGCCTCCTTGGCGCGGGCCCGGGCTCCGGCCGCAATGGCCCCGGCCAGCACCAGCAGCCCCGCCAACGCAGCGACCGCCGCCGCGCCCCTCACCGCCAGCGTCAGGCGGTCGAAGAGGCCAAGCGCCGCCTCAAGCTGCTCGCGGACGCTGATGATGTTGACCGCGGGAAAGCGGTCGCCGAGCGCGCGGATCGCGGCGCCTTCCTGGACCTTGGTGCCCTTGGCGATGGCGACGTGGCTGAGCGGCGCGCCGGCCAGCGCGTTGGGATCGAGAACGATGGCGAAGGCCGGGCCGAAGCCGCCCCAATCGACTTCGCGCAGGGCGGCGACCCGGGCCTCGAGATCGAGGCCCATGACGGCGACCGTGATGGTGTCGCCGACGGCGATGGACGCCCCGTGCGCCGCGTCGACCTCCAGCGCGACGAGTGGCGGACCCGCGTAATCGGCCGGCCACCACCGGCCCTCGACGACCTTGGCGTTGGGCGGCTCGGGACCGAGCACCGACAGGCCGATGTCGCTGTCGAAAGCCCAGCGCTCCGACTCCTTGATGGCTTCGAGATTGATCGGCCGGCCGCGGATTTCCACAATCCGTCCCCGGGCATAAGGCGCGCGCAGGTAGCGATCCTCGGTCAACGGCACGCCGAACGCCTGGTGGATCGCCGCGTCGAACTCCGCGACGCGTTCTCCGGGGATGTCGGTGAAGACCATGGCCGGCGCGGTGCGGGGCGCGACGTCGCTGACCTGCGCCAGCAGGCTCGACTGGATCAGCACCACCGCCGCCAGCAGGGCGACACCGAGACCGATGGCCGGCGCCGCCGTACGCGCCGCGGAATGGGGCCCTGAAAGGTTGGCCAGCCCGATCCGGATCGGGCCCCTCGCGAACTTGCGCATCCGGCCAGCCAGTATCGCCGCGCCGCGTCCCAGACCCCACAGCGCCGCGAACGAAGCCGCCACGCCCGCAATCATGATCGCGGCCGATAGGGGCGTGGGCGCGGTGATCACCGCCAGACCCGCCAGCCCAAGAGCCGCTACACCGGCCGCGATCAGCTCCGGGCCGACCGTCAGCCGCCCGGTCAGGTCCTGCCGGAACAGGGTCGAGGGCGGCGTCGAGCGCGCTCTCGCCAAGGGCGCCAGCGAGAAGGCCGCCGCTGCCAGCACGCCGAACACGGCGGCCTTGAACAGCGGCCAGGGGTAGAGGGCGAACAGCGCCGGGACCGGCAGTTTCTCCCCGGCGACCTGGCCAAGGATCAGCGGCGCGATGGCCCCGACCACCACGCCGATGACGATGCCGAGCGCCGCCAGAACGCCGATCTGGGCGACGTAGACGTTGCGCACGAACGGCCCGTCGGCGCCCAGCGCCTTCAGCACCGCGATCGATTCCTTGCGCTGCTCCAGATAGGCCGAGACCGCCCCCGCGACGCCGAGCCCACCGGCCACCAACGACGCCAACCCGATGAAGCTGAGGAAATACTCCAGCTGGTCGATCAGCCGCTTGGCCCCGGCCGCGGCTTCGTTGCGCTCGCGCATGTCGAAGCGCGAGGTCGGAAACTCGCGGCGCAGCTCCGCCACGGCCGCGTCCGTGCGCTGGCCCGACGGCAGGCTGATCCGCGCCACCTCGCCCGGCGGTGGCAGGGTCACAGGCTGGTCAGCACGCGTGGCCCCAGCGCGAAGCTGCGGCCCAGCCGGTCAGGCTCGGATTCCAGCACCGCCCGCACGACGAAGGCGCTGCGGCCGATGAGGAAGACGTCCCCGATCTTCAGCCCCAGCCGCTCCAGCAGGGCCTCCTCGACCGCCGCCCCGGCCGCGCCGCCCTCGGGCTCGAAAACGTGCACAAGATCAGCCGCGCCCGACAGCTTCACCTCACCGGCCAGCGGGTAGCGCTCGGAGACTCCGCGCAGCTCGACCATCCGCCGATGCCCCGCCGCCGACTGGGCCATGGCGCGCACCCCGATGGCGTAGGCGACGTCGCCCATCCGCTCGAAGGCCTTGCGCTCGGGGATGGTGAAGCGTCGCTGCTCGACGGCCACCCGCACGTCGCCGCCGAGGATCTCGCGGGCCTGCGAAGCCAGGCCGTGCCGGAAGGCTTCGGCCGTCGACCCGGCGGCGGCGATGGCGGCGACGCCGAGGGCAAGGCAGGCCAGGAAGATGCGGAACCCCGCCACGCCCGACCGCAGCTCGCGCCAGGCGAACCGGAAGGCCAGCGGCGTTTTCATTCCGGCTCGACGATACGGCCGTCGGCCATGATCACCTGGCGATCGGCGCGGATGGCGATGTCGGGGTCATGGGTGACCAGAACCAGCGCCGCCCCGGTCTTGGCCACCAGCTTGAACATCAGGTCGGCCACCGTATGCGCGTTGGCGGCGTCGAGGTTGCCGGTCGGCTCATCGGCGAACAGCAGCGCCGGCCGCGCCGCCAGCGCCCGGGCCAGCGCCACCCGCTGCTGCTCGCCGCCGGAGAGCTGGTGCGGATAGTGGGTCGCCCGCGCCGCCAGCCCGACCAGCTTCAGCCAGGCATCGGCGACCTCGAAGGCGTTGATGATGCCGGCGATCTCCAAGGGCGCCGCGATGTTCTCCTGCGCCGTCATGTTGGGCAGCAGGTGGAAAGACTGGAAGACCAGCGACACCCGCGTGCGCCG
>CAMLRH010000066.1 GCA_946482375.1 uncultured Caulobacteraceae bacterium
CTTCAAGCAGGTCTTCCGCAATCCGGTCAGACGCGGGCGGGGTCGGGCTGCCCAAGCGGGAGCGCCAGCATGAACGTGACCGTGGGCAGGCTGGAGCGCTACGTCCTTGGCGGCACCCTGTCGGCGGTCGCGGGCGCGCTCGCCGTCATCGGCTCGGTCGTGTTGCTGATCGAGTTCGTCGACATCTCCCGCACTGTCGGCGGCCGCGCCGAGATCGGTTTCGCCGAGGTGTTGTGGCTGACGATGCTGAAGGCGCCGGCGACCATGCTGGTGCTGCTGCCGTTCTGCTTCCTGTTCGGGACGCTGGCCGCCTACATGGGGCTCAACCGCCGCTCCGAACTGATCGCCATGCGGGCGGCGGGGGTATCGGCCTGGCGCTTCATATTCCCGGCGGCTGTGGCGGCCTTCCTGATCGGGACGCTGACCATCGCGGCGCTGAACCCGCTGACGGCCATGCTGACGGCCAAGTTCGAGCAGACGCGCACCGACTATCTGGAAGACTATCTCGCCGCCACGCCCAGCGAGACCTGGCTGCGCCAGGGCGACGAGCGCACCCAGGTGGTCATCCGCGCGGAGAGCCACGACCGCGACAACGGCGGC
The DNA here is from genome assembly GCA_946482375.1 of uncultured Caulobacteraceae bacterium. The sequence continues at coordinate 601 of CAMLRH010000066.1, forward strand.
ATCGTGCTCAAGGGCGTGTCGATGTTCGTCTATTCGGTCGATCCGGACGGCGGCGGCCTGCGCTTCTCGCGCCGCATCGAGGCCGAGGAAGGCCGCCTGATGCCCGGCTACTGGCAGCTGACGGGCGTGCGGGAAGCCGCGCCGGGCTCGGCGTCGGTGGCCTCCGAAAGCCTGACCATCCCCTCCACCCTGGAGGAAGAGGACGCCATCGAGCGATTCTCCAGCCCCGACGCCATCGCCTTCTGGCGCCTGCCGGCGACCATCCGCTGGACCGAAGAGGCGGGATTCTCGGCGCTGAGCTATCGGCTGCGGCTGCAGCAGCTGCTCGCCACCCCCCTCCTTTTCGCCGCCATGTCGGTGCTGGCGGCGGCGTTTTCGCTGCGGCTGATGCGACTGGGCGGTCTCGCCAGACTCGCGGCGACCGGGGTGGCGCTCGGATTCTTATTCTTCTTTTTCAATCAGTTCTGCGGCGCTCTTGGCAAATCCGAGATGATCCCGCCGGCCGCGGCCGCCTGGGCCCCGCCCTTGTTGGCGTTGCTGTCGGGCCTCACCCTGCTCTGTTACACCGAGGACGGCTGATCGCGGCTTGTGCGCCGCGCGGGGGCCGCTAGGAATGGGCGTGATGATCGAGGTCACCCGGTCCGCGAAGCGACTGATGCGCGCCCGCCTGTTAGCAGGCGCCGCCGCGCTGGGACTCTCGATTCTGGCGGCGCCGGCGCTCGCCCAGACACCCGCGAATCCGACAGTCGGCGCCGACGGCCTGGCGCCCGAGGCCTTCTACCTGGAAGCCAACGAAGTCATCCAGAACGACCGCGACGGGCTGGTCACGGCGCGCGGCGACGTGGAGGTCCGCTATCAGGGCCGCACGCTGCGCGCGCAGGAAGTCACCTACAACCGCTCGACCGGCGTGGTCACGGCGGCGGGCCAGACGGCGATCATCAATCCCGACGGCACGGCCCAGTTCGCCGAATCCATCACCCTCGACGACCAGATGCGCGCCGGCATCGCCACCGGCTTCTCCACCCGCCTGCAGGGCGACGTGAAGATCGCCGCCGCCAGCGCCGTGCGCCGCGGCGAGACCGTCAACGAGCTGAACAAGGCGATCTACACCCCCTGCCCCGTCTGCGTGGACGAAAAGGGCGAAACCAAGGGGCCGACCTGGTCCATCCGCGCCGACAAGGTGGTGCAGGATAGCGAGAAGCGGATCGTCTATTACCGCAACGCCACCATCACCATGTTCGGCGTGCCGGTGTTCTACACGCCGGTATTCTGGCACGCCGACCCGACGGTGGAACGCCAGTCCGGCCTGCTGGCCCCGAAGATCACGGCGTCGCGCCGGCGCGGCCTGTCCTACGAGCAGCCGTACCTGTGGGTGATCTCGCCCTCGCAGGACCTCGTCATCAGCCCGCAGCTGAACACCGAGGTGAACCCGTTCCTGAACCTGGCCTGGCGCAAGCGCTTTCAGTCGGGCCGGGTCAACGCCCGCATGGGCTACACCTACGAAAGCGACCTGCGCGGCGACGGCGAGCGGTTCGGCGACCGCACCTCGCGCAGCTACATCCTGGCCGACGGCGAATTCGACATCGACCAATACTGGCGCTGGGGCTTTTCGGCCGAGCGCACCTCGGACGATGTGATCTTCGACAAGTACGACATCGAGGACGTCTATGAGCAGCGCGGGCTGTTCGGGGCCGGCGACCGGCGGCTGACCTCGCAGCTCTACGCGACGCGGCAGGACCAGCGGTCGTATTTCTCGGTCGCGGCCATCAGCATCCAGGGCCTGCGCGACAGCGACATCGACCGCACCTTCCCGCTGATCGCGCCGTTCGTGGAAGCGCGCTTTGAACCGCGCGCGCAGGTGCTGGGCGGTCGTCTGCGCTTCCTTGGCAGCGGCGTCGTGCTGACCCGCGAGCAGTCGGACGCGCTGAGTTCCGACCGCGACGATCCCGGCATCGACAGCCGCCGCGCCACCGCCGAAGCCGACTGGCGCAGCAATCACGTCTTCGCCAGCGGCTTCCGCATCTCGCCCTTCGCCAACCTGCGCGGCGACCTCTACTCGATCTCCGATCTTCCCGATGGCGACGACACCTCGAAGGGTCGGCTGCTGGGCGTCGCGGGCGTCGATCTGACCTACCCCTTCTTCCGCCGCGACGAGGGCCGGACAATCATCCTGGAGCCCATCGCCCAGCTGGCGCTGTCGCCGGAGTCCGATCCCATCGTCATCGGCTATGACGCCAACGGCCCGATCTACTTCAACGAGGACAGCGTCTCGCTGGAGTTCGACGAGACCAACCTGTTCCGGCCCAACAAATTCCCCGGCTTCGACCTCTACGAAGGCGGCCTGCGGCTGAACGCCGGAGGGCGGGCGAGCGTGCTCTATGACGACGGCCGCCGCGCCAGCCTGCTTATTGGCCGCAGCTTCCGCGACGAGCGCGACGAGACCTTCCCGGCCCGCAGCGGCCTGCGGAGCCGCGCTTCGGACTGGATCGTGGCGACCGAGGCCGTGCCGATGCGCGGCGTCTCGCTGTTCTCCCGCGCCCGCCTGGATTCGGAGGACGGCGAACTGCGCAGGCTGGAGGCCGGCGCCGACGTCCGCACCGACCGCACCGAAGGCTTCGTCCGCTACCTGCGCGACAACGAGGACATCACCGGCTTCCAGCGCGAGGACATCGACTTCGCGGGCGACGTGCTGCTGGCCGGCAACTGGGGCCTGACGGTGCGCGGCGTCCGCGACCTGGAGCGGGACGTCTGGCGCAGGCAGGAAGTCGGCGCCCTCTACAAGGACGATTGCCTCGATCTGCGCGTGGTCTGGGTGCACGAGGAAACCTTCAACCGCCAGCTCGGTCCCTCGGACTCGGTGCAGGTGCGCCTTTCCCTCGCCACCATTGGACGATAAAGGCTAGGCGAACAAAAAATCGGGGCGGCGAGCGGCTCCAAGGGCCGCCGCTCGAGATCAAGGAACGACCATTTCATGCGAGCGCGTAGCGTGACGGGCGTGGCCCTGGCGGCGTCTTCCGCCCTGGCCCTTCTGGTGGCGAACATGGGCGCGTCGGCCCAGGAAGTCGCGGCGGCGACTCCGCCGGCGCCGGCCGCCCCGGCTCCAGGCGGCATCTCCGAAGCCGTCATCGCGATCGTCAACGACGACATCATCTCCAGCTACGACCTGATGCAGCGCATTCGCCTCATCCTGGTCACGTCCGGCGTGCAGCCGACGCAAGAGACCCTGCCCCAGCTTCAGCGCGAGGCCCTGCGCTCGCTCGTCGACGAGCGCCTGCAGATCCAGGAGATCCGCCGCGTCGAGAAGGAGCAGGACATCGAGATCGTTCCCACCCAGGCCGAGGTGGACGACGAGATCAACGAGATCGCCAAGGGCAACAACATGACCGGCCAGCAGCTGCTGGCGGCTCTCGGCTCGCAAGGTGTCGGCGCCGAGACGCTGCGCGCGCAGTTGCGTTCCGAAGTGGCCTGGCAGCGCTGGATCCAGGGCCGCTACGGCTCGCGCCTGCGCGTCGGCGAAGACCAGATCAACGCCCAGCGCGAACGCCTCGAACTGGCGGCCAGCAAGCCGCAGTACCAGATCGGCGAAATCTTCATCGAGAACGCTCGCGTGGGCGGCGCCGAACAGGCCATGTCGGGCGCCAACCAGCTGGTCGAGCAGCTGCAGAAGGGCGCGCCCTTCCCGGCCGTCGCCCGCCAGTTCTCGACGGCGCCGAGCTCGGCGGCCGGCGGCGACGCGGGCTGGATCTCCACCGGCGAGATGCCCCCCGAGGTCGACTACGCGCTGGAGAACATGCGTCCGGGCCAGCTGTCCCGCCCGATCCCGGTGGAGGACGGCGTCTACATCATCTACCTGCGCGAAAAGCGCACCGGCGCCTCGGCGACGCTCATCAGCCTGAAGCAGGCCGCCGTGCCGCTGGGCTCCGACGCCACCGACGCTGACGTCGCCGCCGCCCAGGCCAAGCTCGAGGCGCTGCGCCCGCGGGTGAACGGCTGCGAAAACATCGAGACCGCCGCGGCGGGCGTCGAAGGCGTCATGGCCGGCGACCTCGGCGAGGCCGAGGTGCAGGACCTGGCTCCGGCCTTCCGTGAGGCCGCCGAATCGCTGGCGCCCGGCCAGCTGTCGGCCCCGATCCGCACCCCGGCCGGCCTCCACCTCGTCGCCGTCTGCGGCAAGCGCCAGTCCGGCGGCCAGATCCCCAGCGCCCAGCAGATCGAGAACCGGCTGGTGAACCAGCAGCTTTCGATGATCTCCAAGCGCTACCTGCGCGACCTGCGCAACTCGGCCACCATCGAGACGCGGTGACGCCCGCGCCGCTCGCGCTCAGCCTCGGCGACCCGGCCGGCGTCGGTCCGGAGATCACCGCCAGGGCGTGGGCCGCGCTGCGGGAGACCGGCCCTGCCTTCATGGTCATCGGCGACGCCAACCTGATGGCGTCGCACTCGCGCGCCGGCGGCGCCTCCGTTCGGCGGGTCAGCGCGCCGTTCGAGGTGGCCGAGGCTTTCGCCGACGCCATTCCCGTGCTGGACCTGCCGCTGTCGGAGCCGGTGATCGCCGGCCAGCCCTCACGCGCCCACGCACCCTCCATCATCCGCTGGATCGAGACGGGCGTCGGCCTGGCGCTGGGCGGCAAGGTCTCCGGCCTCGTCACCGCGCCCATCGCCAAGGCGCCGCTCTATGAGGCGGGCTTCCAGTTCCCCGGCCACACCGAGTTCCTCGCCGAACTGACGCTGAGCGCCGCCTTCGAGGGCGTTCGCGGCCCCGTCATGATGCTGACGGCGGGTGGCTTGCGGGTCGCGCTGGTCACCATCCATGAACCGCTGGCGAAGGTCCCGGGTCTGCTGAACGTCGAGAAGATCGTCGACACCGGCCTTTGCACCGCGCAGGCCCTGCGGCGGGACTTCGGCATCGAGAACCCCCGGCTGGTCGTGGCCGGCCTGAACCCGCATGCGGGAGAGTCCGGGTCCATCGGCCGCGAAGAGGTGGAGATCGTCGCCCCGGCCGTCGAGGCCATGAAAGCCCAGGGCGTCGACGTTCGCGGCCCGCTGGCGGCCGACACCCTGTTCCATGCCGAGGCGCGGCTGACCTATGACGCGGCGGTCTGCCTCTACCACGATCAGGCGCTGATCCCGGTGAAGATGCTGGACTTCTGGGGCGGGGTGAACGTGACGCTGGGCCTGCCGATCGTGCGCACCTCGCCCGACCACGGCACGGGCTTCGACATCGCCGGACGCGGCGTCGCCCGTCCCGACAGCCTGATCGCCGCCATCCGGCTCGCCGCCGAGATCGCCAAGCGCCGTGCGTCCTTCGACACGCCCCGCTGACGCGAGGCTGCTCAGGATGACTGCTTCAGTAAAACTGCTAGTCATCCTGAGCAGCGCCCCGGACTTGATCCGGGGCGCGTGTCGAAGGACGCAGTGAGCATGTCACTGGAGAATCTGCCGCCGCTCCGCGAGAGCCTCGCCGAGCACGGGTTGCTGGCCAAGAAGAGCTTCGGCCAGCACTTCCTCCTCGACCTCAACGTCACGCGCAAGATCGCCCGTCTTGCCGGTCCGCTGGAGGGCGAGACGGTCATCGAGGTCGGCCCCGGCCCCGGCGGCCTGACCCGCGCCCTGCTCGAAGCCGGCGCCAAGGTGATCGCCGTCGAGAAGGATGCCCGCTTCATCCCGCTGCTGCAGGCGCTCGCCGATGCAGCCGACGGCCGGCTGACCGTCGTCGAGGCCGATGCGCTGGCGGTCGACGAAGCGGCGCTGGCGCCCAGCGGCCACGTCGTCTCCAACCTCCCCTACAACGTCGGTACGCCGCTGCTGCTGAAGTGGCTGACCGGCCCGTGGCGGCCGAAGTCGATGACGCTGATGTTCCAGAAGGAGGTCGCCGACCGCATCGCCGCCAAACCTGGCGCCTCGGCCTACGGGCGTCTCTCCGTCATCTCGCAGGCCGTCGCCAACGCGCAGGTGGTAATGGACCTCCCCGCCCGCGCCTTCACCCCGCCGCCGAAGGTGGCGAGCGCCGTCGTCCGCCTCGACCCACGTCCCGACCAGCCGTCCGACGCCGACCTCGCCGCACTGGAAAAGGTCACCGCCGCCGCCTTCGGCCAGCGCCGCAAGATGCTGCGCTCCAGCCTCAAGGCGCTGGGCGGCGAGGCGCTGTGCGAGGCGGCCGGCATCGACCCCAACCTTCGCGCCGAGGTCGTCCCCATCGACGGCATGCTGGCGCTGGCGCGACAACTGAAGCCGTAACCGCGCGTTGCTTCGACTCGCGACCGTCACGCGCTATGGAGACCCATGGCCAAGCCTAAATCCACGCGCGTCCCACAAGGTCTTCCCGACCGTGAAACCCTGCTGCGCTACATCCGCGAGGCCGGCGAGACCGGCAAGGCCGACATCGCCCGCGCGTTCGGCCTGAAAGGCGCCGACCGCCGCGCGCTGCGCGAGATGCTGCGCGACCTCGAAGCCGAAGGCGCGCTCGGCAAGCGCGGGCGGCGCGGCATCTCCGAAGCCGGGGCCCTTCCCCCCGTCGGCGTCGCCGACGTGACCGAGCGCGACGCCGACGGCGACCTCTTCGTGAAGCTGACAAAGGGCGGCGAGGATCTGCCGCTGATTCGCCTCGCCCCCGACCGCAATGAGAAGGTCGCCGGCGCGCCGGGCCTCGGCGACCGGGTCCTCGTCCGCTTCGAGCGGCTGGAGAACGGCGAATTCGAAGCCCGCCTGATCAAGCGGCTGGGCCAGAGCGCCCACAAAATCCTCGGCGTCATCCGCAAGGGCCGCCGCGAGGTCCGCGTCGAGCCGGTCGACCGCAAGACCAAAGAGACGCTGGTCCTGCAGGACCCCGGCGATCTGGAGGACGGCGACCTCGTGCTGGCCCAGGTCGGCGCCACGCATGCCGGGCGCAACATCCACTTCGGCAAGGTGCTGGAGGTGGTCGGCCGCGAAGACCAGCCGCGCGCCGCCTCGCTGATCGCCATCCACGCCCACGGCATCCCGACCGGCTTCTCCGATCAGGCGCAGGCGGAGGCGCAAGCCGCCGAACCGCCGACGCTCAGCGGTCGCGAAGACCTGCGCGACCTGCCCTTCGTCACCATCGACCCCATCGACGCCCGCGACCACGACGACGCCGTCCACGCCCATCCCGACCCCGATCCGAAGAACCCCGGCGGCTGGGTCGTCTGGGTCGCCATCGCCGACGTCGCCGCCTACGTCACCGCCGGTACTGCGCTGGACAAGGAGGCCCGCGAGAAGGGCAACAGCGTCTACTTCCCCGACCGCGTCGAGCCGATGCTGCCCGAGCGGCTGTCGAACGGGCTGTGCTCACTGCGCGAGGGCGAGAACCGCGCCTGCATGGCCTTGCGGATGGTCTTCAACGCGCAGGGCAAAAAGATCAGCCACCGCTTCGTGCGCGGCCTGATGCGCTCGGCCGCCAAGCTGGCCTACGAGGAGGCGCAGGCCGCCATCGACGGCAAGCCGGGCGACAAGGCCGGGCCGCTGCTCGACGCCGTGCTGAAGCCCCTGTGGACCGGCTACCGCGTCATGCTGAAGGGCCGCGAGGCGCGCAGCCCGCTGGCCATCGAAAGCCTCGAACGCAAGGTCGCCATCAACGAGAGGGGCGAGGTCACCTCGATCACGCCGCGCGAGAGCCTTGAGGCGCACCGGCTCATCGAGGAAATGATGATCCAGGCCAACGTCTGCGCCGCCGAGACGCTGGAGGTGAAGAAGACGCCGCTGATCTACCGCGTCCACGACACGCCCAGTCAGGAGAAGGTGCAGTCGCTGGTCGACTTCCTGCAGACGCTGGGCGTCAATTGGAGCAAGGGCGAGGCGCCACGCACCGACCGCTTCAACCGCCTGCTCGACCAGACCCGCGAGACGCCCCACGCCGAGATCGTCAACGAGGTCGTCCTGCGCACCCAGATGCAGGCCCACTACAACGCCGACAACATCGGCCACTTCGGGCTGAACCTGGCGCGCTACGCCCACTTCACGAGCCCGATCCGCCGCTACGCCGACCTGATCGTCCACCGCGCCCTGATCCGCGGACTGGGCTTGGGGAACGACGGCCTGACCGATCAGGACATCGCCCAGATCCGCGACACCGCCGAGCGCATCACCTTCGCCGAACGCCGCGCGATGGCCGCCGAGCGCGACGCGACGGATCGCTATGTGGCGTCCTTCCTGGCCGACCGCGTGGGGGCCGAGTTCACCGGACGCATCACCGGCGTCACGCGTTTCGGCCTCTTCGTGCGCCTGACCGACACCGGCGCCGACGGCCTCGTGCCGGTGAGTTCGCTGGGTAGCGAATACTTCGTCCACGACGACCGCACGCACGCCCTGGTCGGCGAACGCACCGGCAAGCGCTGGCCGCTCGGCATGGCCGTGGAGGTGCGCCTGCAGGAGGCGACGCCCATCACCGGCGGCCTGCTGTTCGAGATGCTGAGCGACCCCGCCCCCGCCGACGCCTCCATGCCCCGCCCGAGGCTCGGCATGCGCGGACGCGGCAGGCCGCGCGAACGCAGCGGTCGGGGAAATCGCCGACGCTGATTGCCTGCCGCTGGGTCATCCGGCATCTGCTGTTTCCATGTCCGACGATCCGCTGCTCGAAGCCAACTACGACCCGCGCCAGGACGGGGCCATGCGCGAGGGTCAGCCGCTGGCGCGGCCGCGACACGCGGCGACGCTGATCATCGTTCGGCGCGACGGCAGCAAGCCGCGCCTGCTGATGGGCCGGCGGGCGGGCGGGCACACGTTCATGCCGTCGAAGTGGGTGTTTCCGGGCGGCCGTGTCGACCGGACGGATTTCGTCGCGCCGGCCGCCTCCGACCTGACGCCGGCCGTCGAGCAGAAGCTGGAACTGACCGCCCGGCACGCCAGCCCGCGACTGCCGCGCGCGCTGGCCATGGCCGCCGTCCGCGAGACCTTCGAGGAGGTGGGCCTGTTGCTGGCCAGAGAAGCGCCGTCGCGGCCGGGAGCCGGGCCCTGGCGTGAATTTCTGGAGGCCGGAGCCCTGCCCGACCTTGCGCCGCTCAGGTTCGTGGCCCGCGCCATCACCCCGCCTTACCGGCCGCGCCGCTTCGACGCCCGCTTCTTCATGGCCGAGGCCGACGCGCTGCTCAGCCTCGAGCGACGCCCCGATTGCGGCGAACTGGATGAGATCGCCTGGGTCGACCTCGACGAGGCGCTGGCGCTGGACCTCCCCAACATCACCCGCTTCGTCGTGCAGGAGGTGGCGAAGCGGCTGGAAGAACCCGACCGCCCGGTGCCCTTCATGCGCTTCCAGAACGGCCGGCGCGCGCTGGGCCACCTGTGATCGTCCGCCCGCGCCACGCGGCGAGCCTGATCCTGCTGCGCCGCTCGGGCCGGGGCGTCGAGGTCCTGATGGGCCGTCGCCCCGCCCGCTCCCGCTTCGCGCCGGACGTCTTCGTCTTCCCCGGCGGGGCGGTGGACGCCGCCGACCGCACCGCCCAACCGCTGTCAGCGCTGTCGGAAGCCTGCATCCGCCGCACCGGTGCGCCGCCGCGCCTGGCCCAGGCGCTCGCCATGGCCGCGCTGCGCGAGACCGAGGAAGAAACCGGCGTCGTCCTGCCGCCGGACCTGTCGGCGCTTCGGCTGCTCGCCCGGGCGATCACCCCGCCATCCAGCCCCGTCCGCTTCCACGCCCGCTTCTTCGTCGCCGACGCCGAAGCCGCGCGGGGTGAACCCTCTGAGACCCATGAACTGTCAGACCTCGCCTACCGTCCGCTGGAGGACGCCCTGAAGCTGCCGATCTTCGATGTCACCGAGATCACGTTGCAGGCTCTGGCGGCCGATCTG
>CAMLRH010000067.1 GCA_946482375.1 uncultured Caulobacteraceae bacterium
CGGGCGCGGTGCTGCAGAACCTGCCGGGCGGCAACCCCAACAACGTCGACCTGCGTGACGGCTTCATGATCGATGGCCGACCGCAGGTGCTGGTCGCCGCCAGCGACCGCAGCCCCGAGCGCTTCGGCATGCCGCTCTATATAATGGACCCGGCGACGCTGCAGACGCGCCTATGGGGCGTGGTGCCCGTCGATCTGGTCGAGCCCTACGGCCTTTGCCTTGGCAAGCGGGGCGATGACTTCATCGCCAGCATCAACGGCACCGACGGCCAGGTCCGCAACATCCGCATCAGCGTCGGCGCCGACGGCAAACCCGCCGCGGTCGAGGAAAAGCGCTTCGCTCTCTCCAGCCAGACCGAGGGCTGCGTCATCGATGACGAGACCGGCGACCTCTACATCGGCGAGGAAGCCAAGGGCGTCTGGCGCTTCTCGGTCGATCCGGCCAACACCGCCCGCACCCAGCTCGCCACCGCGCCCAGCGCCGCGCTGGCCCCCGACGTCGAGGGCGTCACCCTGCTGAACGAGGGCGGCAAGAAGTGGCTGATCGTCTCCAGCCAGGGCGACTCCGCCTTCGCCGTCTGGCGCGTCGACGGTGAGGTCGCCTACCGCGGCCGCTTCTCGGTCGTGCCGGCGAACGGCGCCGACGCCGTCACCGGCACCGACGGCGTCGCCGCCATGGCCGGCCCCGTCGGCCGCTTCAGCGAAGGCCTCGTCATGATGCAGGACGACGTCGACGAAATCCCCGGCGCCGTCGGCGAACGCCAGAACTTCAAGCTCGTCGACTGGAAGGACGTGAAAGCGGCGTTGAAGCTTGAATAGAGCGCGGAAGATCGGAGGACCGCCACCACTTACCGTCGTTGCCGGTCCCTCATCGGCTGCACCAAGCGGCCGTTTCCCGCCCGCCGACTTGCCGGGTGTCTGTTTCGAACGATCAGCAAGCCACCCGGGTCGCAGCCTTGAAGATTTAAGTTCCCTGCTCCTCGCGGACGGCAGGGAGCGTATCCACGGCGAAAGTCGTCGCCATCAAGGGCGCTTAGCAGTGGAAGCCCTGGTTCCAAAGCTCCGGTTTTGACGCTGTCCCTGCATAACAGTGAACTGGAGAGCGGTTCGCATTCGACTGCCTCCACCGCCACCTAGCCGCCAAGCTTGCTTCGTTGGCGCTGTGTGAGGACCTCGTCGGCTCCCGCGGCCCCGCAATCAGCTGAAGTGCAGCCGGCGATAGCGGCCCCGGAAGAACAGCAGGGGGTCGCGGCGCGGTTCGAATACGGCCGATCTCACCCTGCCGACAATGATGGCGTGGTCTCCGGCCTCGTGGGTCGAATGGGTCTCGCACTCGAAGCTCGCCAGGGCGCCGTCAATCAGAGGGGCCCCGCTGTCTCCCGGCCGCCAGCGCACGGCATCGAACCGCTGCTCGTGCGGGCCGCTCGTAAAGGCCGCGGATGCAGGCTGCTGACCGATGTGCAGCACGTTGATGGCGAAGGAACCCGCCGCCCGGAACGTCGCCAGACTCGCCGAGCGGTTCGACAGGCAGAAGAGGACCAGCGGAGGGTCGAGCGAAACCGCGGAGAACGAGTTGACCGTGACGCCGACCGGCCCGGCGTCGGCGGCGGCCGTCACGATCGTGACGCCGGTCGCAAAGCAGCCGAGCGCATCGCGCAGCGTCCGGGCGTCGGAGCCTTCGGTGTAGAGCGCCGGCTCGCGCGGGGTGCGCCGCTCCAGAAAATCGAGGACCACGGCGTTGAAGTCGTCGCTGCAGTCGGAGGAGACGAGGTGCCCGGCGCCGGCGATCTCGACCAGTTCGGCGTCCGCCAGCAGGCCGTGCAGGCGCTCGATGGCGGCGCGGCTCACGATGCGGCTCTCCCCGCCCCTGATAAGGAGGACCGGCAGCTTGATGCGGATGGCCGCCGTCGCCAGGCGCGGGGCGACCTGTTCGGCGTTGATGCCCGAGATCGAGTCTTCGTCCCACGGCCAGTGCAGGCGCCCGTCGGGCCCGACGCTCAGACGCCCCCGCAAGTCTTCGCCCGTCACAGGCGTCTGCCTCCGGGGCGACAGCTCCTGAACCGCGTGGGCGGCCTCTTCGAGGGAGGAAAAGCCATCCGAATATCGGCGCATCAGGGCGCGCACGCGCTTTGCTTCCTCGCGCCGGATGTCGGGGGCCGCGTCCACCAGGATCAAGGCGCTGGCAAGGTCGGTATCGCTTTCGCCGAGCGCCGCCAGCGCCACCATGCCGCCGAGGGAGGCGCCGATGACCACGGGCCTGGTGTTCATCTGCCGCAGGACGGCGACCACGTCCTGCGCGAAGGCGTCGAGATCGTATCGCCCGTCACCGGGACGGCCGCTTTCGCCGTGGCCGCGCAGGTCCACGCAGACGGCCCAGCGACCGGCCTGGGCCAGCGCCCGGGCGGCCTCGCGATAGGCGCGCTTCGACTGTCCCGCGCCGGGAAGCAGGAGGACCGCCGGCTGGTCCTTGTCTCCCCAGCATTCACCGATCAGGGGAACACCGCCGAAACCGTCGAACCGAATGGGCTCGCCGGCGGCCATCTCGCTTTGCAATACCATAGGCATATTCAATGACTTCTCACCGCCTGGCGCGGCCCTCGCTGGCAAGAAGATGGCACGGATTTGAAGCGCCAGTCAACCAGTTGGTTGACACACGACACGCCTAGGGTCGGGCGGGCGCCAGGGTCTTGTAGATGTTGTTGCGCTGGACGGCCGAGGAGCCGCCGATGATGGGCAGCAGCAAGGCGTCGCGCACATACCGCTCGACGTCGAAGCCCTTTACATAGCCGTAGGCGCCGAAGATGGTCTGGCATTCCAGGGCGACGGACTTTGCGACCTCGGTGGCGAACAGCTTCGCCATCGAGGTTTCCCGGGCGCACGGCGCGTGCGCGTCGGCCAGGGCGGCGGCGTCGTAGAGCATGAGGCGGGCGGCGTGCACCTGGGTCGCCATGTCCGAAAGCTTGTGCCGGATCGACTGGTAGTTCGAGATCGGCTTTCCGAACTGAGACCGTTGGCCGGCGTATTCCAGCGCGTCGTCGAGCGCCGCCTGGGCGACCCCTACGGCAATGGCGGCGACCTCCAGCTTCTCCACGTCGAGGCCCGAGCCGGTGATGATGGACCACCCCTGGTCCCAGGCCGCTTCGCCCCCGAAGAGGTTTTCCATCCCCACCTCGACGTCATCGAAATGCACGTCGGTCGTGGCGGCGCCCTTCATGCCCAGCGCGTCGATCGGCGTGATCGTCACACCTTTCGCGGTCGGCGGCACCAGAACGACGGAAAGGTTTCGGTGGCGCGCCTCCGGCGGGCCGCTCCGGGCAAGGGTGAAGATGTAGTCGCTGATCGCGGCGCCCGAGCAGAAGCGCTTCTGGCCGTTGACGACCAGCCTGTCCCCTCGCCGCTCCACGGTGGTCTTCACGCTGGCGAGGTCGGCGCCGACGTCCGGCTCGGTCCAGCCGTAGGCGAAGAGCAGGTCGCCGCTGACGATCTTCGGCAGCATCTCGCTTTTCTGCTGCTCGGAGCCGCATTCGACCAGGTTCATGCCGGCGTAACAGGCGGCCATGATGTAGGGCACGGAAACGGCGAGGCTGCGGCGCGAGAGCTCCTCGATGACGAGCATGGCAGCCACGATGTCGCGGCCGACGCCGCCGTACTCCTCCGGCACGGTCAGGCCGATGACGCCCAGCTCGGCCAGCGCCTTGTGCACCTGGCGCGGGAAGTGGTTGGCCTTGTCCCAGGCCTGGGCGTCGGCGCGGGGCATGTGACGCTCGACGAACCGGCGTAGAAGGTCGCGCAGCTCGTCCAGGTCCGTGCGGCCGGCGCGATCAATGGTCACTGCGTTCATTGGCCGACAAAGTTAGGCGCGCGCTTCTCGCTGAAGGCGGTGACGGCCTCCTGGTGGTCGCGGGTCATGTTCGAGAGCGCTTCGTAGGCCAGCGTGGCGTTCATCATCGATTCCGCCAGCTGGCGCAGGGGAATGTTGACCGACATCTTGGTCCAGCGGATCGCCTTGGTCGCGCCCGCCGCCAGCTTGTCGGCGAACGCCTTCACCGCCGCATCCAGCTCCTCACGCGCCACGACCCGGTTGATCAGGCCGAGCCGTTCGGCTTCCGCCGCCGTGAGGAGGTCGCCGGTCAGCAGGAATTCCCGGGCCTTGGCGTAGCCGATCAGCTGCGGCCAGATCAGCGCCCCGCCATCGCCGGCGACGAAGCCGACGCTGACGTGGGGGTCGCCGATCTTCGCCGTCTCGGCCGCGAAAATGACGTCGCAGAGCAGCGCGATGGTGGCCCCCAGCCCGGTGGCGTGGCCGTTGAGCTTGGCGATGACCGGCTTCTCGCAATCGAGCAGGGAAAGCACGATCTGCTTGCCCTCACGCGCCGTCTTCTCGAACGCCGAGGGGTCGTCGATCATGTGCTGCATCCAGCCGATGTCGCCGCCGGCGCTGAACGCCCGGCCCGCGCCGGTGAGGATGATCACGTCGGAATCGGGATCGTTGGAGCAATCGACGAACACGCGCGCCAGCTCCTCGTGCATCACCGCGTCGGTCGCGTTGAGCTTGTCGGGTCTGTTGAGGGTCACCTCGAGAACGCGGCCGTGGCGTTCGAAGGTGATGGTTTCATAGCGGTCCAACGGCTCTACTCCCAGCGTTGACGGACAGGTATCGAGTGGCGCTTGCGCACCGGCTTTGCCGCCCGGGGCGCTAGGCCTTTTCGAGCACGTGCACGGCGCAGGCCGTGCCCAGGCCGACGACGTGGGACATGCCGATGCGGGCGCCTTCCACCTGCCGGGCCCCCGCTTCGCCGCGCAGGTGGGCGGTAAGCTCGCAGATGTTGGCGATGCCCGTGGCGCCCAGCGGATGGCCCTTCGACAGCAGCCCTCCAGAGACGTTTACGGGGATCCGGCCGCCCAGCGCCGTTTCGCCGGTGTCGATCATGCGCCCGGCTTCGCCGTCCTCGCACAGGCCGAGGTTTTCGTAGTGGACGAGTTCCGCGGTCGCGAAGCAGTCGTGCAGCTCCACAAGATCGACATCCTCGGGGCCCAGCCCGGCCTGGCGGTAGGCTTCGGCCGCCGCCAGCCGCGTCACGGCGTTGAAGTCGGGGGTGGCGAGGTTGCGTTCGGTGAAAGGATCGCTGGTAAGCGCTGACGCGCGCACCCGGATGGCGCGGCCCATCAAGCCGAGCCGCCTGGCCGTCTTCTCCGAGGCCAAAACCGCCGCCGCGGCGCCATCGACGTTCACCGAGCACATCAGCTTTGTATTCGGATAGGAGATCATCTCCGCGTTCATCACCACCTCGAGCGGCGTCTCCATCTGGTACATCGCCTTGGGATTGAGGGTGGAGTGGTGGTGATTTTTCACCGACACCTTGGCGAACTGCTCGAAGGTGGTGCCGTACTTGCGGCTGTGTTCCATTCCCACGTGCGCGAAGACGGAGGGGGTGGTGATCGAGCCCAGTACGCCTTCGGGGGAGATGCCCTCCTCGACATCGGCGCTGCCCAGCAGGCCCTTGCCCATCTTTTCGACGCCGACGCAGAGTACGAGGTCGTAGATGCCGGCCTTGATGGCCATCCAGCCTTCGCGGAAAGCCGTGGCGCCCGTGGCGCAGGCGTTGGCGCAGTTGACCACCGGTATTCCGGTCTGGCCGATCTCGCGCAATACCTGCTGGCCAACCATCCTGTTGGCCAGGATGTTGTTGCCGCAGTAGAGCGCCTGCATGTCGCCGATCGACAGGCCCGCGTCGTCCATCGCAAGCAGAGCGGCCTCGCCTCCCAGATCGGCGACGCTGCGATCGGGGAAACGCCCGAACCGGATCATGTCGGCGCCAACAACAAAAACGTCCGTCATGCCCGCGTCTCCGAATTGCGTAGGGGTCTGAAGAAGTAGCTGAGGTAGCGGTCGCCGGACTTGTCGGCCTTGCCGGCGTCGGCGAAGACCACCTCCACCGGCATATCGAAGCTCAGCCTGGCGGGGTCCGGTTCGACCTCGATCAGGTTGCCCTTCAGCGCCCCGCCTCCCTCCAGCTCGACGATGGCGGATACGAACGGCACGGGCACGCCCGGGAAGCTGCGATGCACGATGGTGAAGTTATAGAGCGTGCCGCGGTCCGATAGCTGGATCGGCGCCATCGCCCCTCGCCCACCACACTTCGCGCAGGTCTTGCGCTCGCCGACGAAGATCTCGCCGCAGGCGCCGCAACGGGAGCCCGCCAGGTATGGCGAGCCGTCGGCCTGATACTTGAGGAAGGGCACAACGGGCTTGAGGCCGGCGCCGGAACCATCCGCGGACATTTTTGAATCTCCTTCGCGGCGCATCCTAGAACGCGCTAACCGGTCTTTCAACCATCTAGTTGGTTATAACATCGCCCCTGGACGTACGCTGGACCTCTTGCTTTCAAAGACATATACAACTGGTTAGTTGATTTATGCGCCCGGCCTGTCGGCGGGCCAGACTGGGAGCGAAACATGGAAATGAAGGCCGTCGGAGAGCTGTTCCTGGGTCGGGACGGCGGAGTGGCCGTGGTGGAATTTCGCCGCGGACCCGAGAACTTCTTTGACCTCGACCTGATCACCGCCCTGGCGGAGCTCTATGACGAGCTTGGCGCGGACCCGAGCTGCCGGGCCATCGTGCTCGCCTCCGAAGGCAAGGCCTTCTGCGCCGGCGCGAGCTACGCCGCCCTCCAGGGAGAGGTAGACCCCGAGCTCCTGACCGCCCTGTACGACGCCGCCGCGCGGCTGTTCCGCTGCCCGCGGCCCGTCATCGCCGCGATCCAGGGCTCTGCCGTCGGCGGGGGGCTGGGACTGGCCCTTTCGGCCGACTTCCGCATCGCCTCCCCCGAGGCCAGGTTCTCCGCGAATTTTGTGAAGATCGGCATTCACCCCGGCTTCGGCGTATCGCTGACCCTCCCGCAGGTCATCGGCTTCCAGAAGGCCAGCCTGATGATCCAGACGGGGCGGCGGGTGCGCGCGGAGGAAGCGCTCGCCTTCGGGCTGGTCGAGGCGGTTGTTCCGGCCGGAGAGCTTCGCGCCGCCGCCCTGGCGCTGGCGCACGAGGTCGCCGAGGCCGCGCCGCTGGGGCTCGCCGCGGCGAGGAACACCATCCGGCAAGGCCTGGCCGACGCCGTGGCCGAACGGGCCCGCTACGAAGCGGCCGAACAACTGCGGCTCTACAAGACGAAGGATTTCCGCGAAGGCGTCCGTGCGGTGCAGGAGCGCCGCCCGGGCAACTTCGTCTGGGCCTGACGTTCAGCCCCAGACCCCAATGCATCAAGCCCCGCGCCGGTCAGCCGGCGCGGGGCTTTTTCATTTCGCGGAGACCGCCGCGGCCTAGAGGCTGCGGGCGACCTGCGGGTCTATCTTGAAGAACTTCATCGCGTTGCCGCCCAGCACCTTTTCGCGCTGCTTCTCGGACAGGTCCTTCATCTGACGCTCGATGGCCTGCGAGGAGAACGGGAACGAACCCTCATGGTGCGGATAGTCGGACGACCAGAGGATGTTGTCCTCCAGGCCGAAGTCGATCGCGTACTTCAGACCGGCGGGCTCATCCATCAGCGTCGAGGCGCAGTTCCGGCGGTAATAGTTGCTGGGCAGCTCAGGGATCACCGGACGGACCCACATGTGGTGAGCCTTGTAGGCGTGGTCCATCTGCTCGAGCAGCCAGGGAATGATGCCGATGCCGCTTTCAACGGTCACGAAGCGAAGGCTGGGGTGCCGCTCGATGACCCCCGAGGTGATGACCTTCACAAGCGGATCCCAGGGCGTGAGCATCGAGTGCGTCACATAGTTGATGATCGCGCCGCCGTGGCCGTCCGCCGTACGAGGGTCCTCGCCGCTGGAGACGTGGAAGGTCGCGGTCAGGTCCGCGTCGGCGATCGCCGCCCACAGGGGCTCGAACGTCGGGTTGTTGTAAGCGAGCTCGCCCTTGATGGTCGGGCCATATAGCGGCTTGTTGGGCAGCTGGACGGCCTTGAAGCCATTCTTGGCCGCCCACTGGACCTCCTTGACGGCCTCGTCGACCAGCGCGGTGGTGAGGAGCGCGACGGGATTGATCCGCCCGAACTTGGCGCCGAAGTATTCCAGGACCCAACGGTTCCAGGCCCGCGTCATCGCCAGCGAGAACTCGGAATCGCGCGTCGCGAAGCCGATGCCGCCCTTCTGCGGGAAGACGATCTCGGCGTCGACGCCGTCCATCGTCGCGTCCTTCAGGCGCTGCTCGACGGTGCGGCCCGCGGCCGTCTTCATCTCCTCCAGCTGCTCCATGCGGGTGGTGTAGGGCACCAGCACTTCCCAGGATTCGTACTTCTCCAGAGGCTGAAGGTGATCGGTCTTGGATTTCGCCGGCTTGACCAGCGACGGCGAGCGGCCGTCGGTGTGCAGCCACTCATTGCCTTCCTCGTCCTTGACGATGCGCGGTAGGCGATGCTGGAAGCGCTCCTCGACGCGCCCTTCGTAGAAGTTGAACGGCTCGTTCACGTGGTTGTCGCAACTGACGATGAAATACTTGTTCGGATCCGAGGCTCGCGCTGTCCGCGCCCAGCCCTCTACGCCGGGGGTCTCCAACCGCCATTCGTTCTTCGGGCCAACCTTCAGCTCGGCGAAATCCATCTCTCTCAAGTCCTTTCACCCACGCCAGCCAGCGACGCCGCCCCGTGGATTTCAACTTTCACACTTCCAACTAGTTGGTTGACAATGCGTCGCGGCAGTCGCGATGTCAAGACGCCTGGAGCGCCGCCGCGGCGAGATTGTCAGGCGGGCGAGCCGTTATCGACCCGCGCCCATGGCGCCGGCGGATCGTCGGGCAAATTCTGGACGCCCATCGAATTCAGCATGCTCATGGTCATCAGGTAGTAGCCGATGAGCATGACGAGGTCGTACATCTGGGTATCGCTGAAGGTCGTCTTCAGCCGCGTCCAGACATCGTCGGAAATGCCGCCCTGGGCCCAGGTTTCCTCGGTCGCCCGCAGGAGGGCCGCTTCGTGCGGCGACCACGGGCCGTCGGCGACTTCCCGCGCCAAGGCGTCGAGTTCCGCCGCCGAGAGGTGGTCCTGCGGCTTGGTGTGAAGGTCGGGCAGATAGACCGCCGGATCCTTCTCGGCCTGGCGCTGGACCCAGGCGTAGGAGCAGCGGAGCAGACGCGCCAGCCGCATGACGACGATCATCTTCTCGCGGTTCGAAAGCGAGCTGCGCAGCACCACCGTGCCCGACAGGCGAGCCCAGCGCTCCATGAAGTAGGGGTTGTTGATCAGGACCGCATAATGCCTCTGCATTCTGCCGTCGCGGGCATTCTTGGCGACCTTGGCGGCCGACCGCATGGCCTGATCGAAGCCCTCGGGCTCCCGCGGCGAAATCCTGGCGATCGACGACATGCGCCCCTCCTCGCGTCACAGACAATGTCCGTGTCTTGCGGGCGCGAGATGATCCTGTCAACCGACCGGTTAAACAAATTTCAGGTCAGGCCGGCTGGTCAGGCTTTGACGCCCTCGAGGATCAGTTGCTTGAGCTGGGTGGAGATGGCGGCGGGGCCCATGGACGCCAGGCGCCAGTTGGGGGAATAGAAGAGCAGCGTGGAAATCGCCCGCCCCACGACGCGCACCTCGCAATTGCGGAACACGCCCGCGTCGATGCCGGCGGTCACCAGGCCGTACAGCTTGCGCATGTAGTTGCGGTGAGTGTTCCTGGCGCTCTCCACCTGTTCGGCCGGCAGCGTATCGGTGAAGTAGTCCTGCTCCTTGGAGAGGATCACCGCGTGTTCCCGGTGTTGTCCGACCCAGTCGACCATCCGGTCTATGAAGTCAGACAGGGCCAGGACCGGATCGGGATTGGCGCGGGCCGCGTCTATGCAGTCGTGCATCGCCTGATGGGTGATCGAGACGATCTCGTAGAGCAGATCGGACTTGGCGCCGTAGTAGTAGTAGAGCGTGCCCTTGTTCAGACCTGTGCGATCGGACAGGTCGTCCATAGTCGCCGCCCAGTAGCCGACTTCTGAAAACAGGGTCGCCGCGTGTTGAATGATGTATCGCCGCTTGTCAGCTTGCTGAGGCGTGGCGGCGGCCTTGCGCCGAACCTGTCCGCTCCTGCGTGCCGAAGCCGTTGTAGCCATGTCAGCGCTTAACCCCCGTCTTGTGGCGCATGTGTTCGCAGCCGGCCGTCCCGCATCTCTCGACGCCGCTGGCGACAGTTCCGAAGGCCGGAATCGTCAGCTGAACCCATCCGAGGGTACGGCTCGCACAACCACCGATCAACATAGAGGTACGCCGGCCGATCGCAAGGGTGCGAGACCCATTATCCAACCGGTCGGACAACACCCGTCCACTCTCAGCTGATCTGCCTTTCCTTCTGGTCCCAGAAGCGGGCGCGCAGGGCGG
>CAMLRH010000068.1 GCA_946482375.1 uncultured Caulobacteraceae bacterium
GGCACGGCCTCGGCCAACTCGACGCTGACCATCACCATCTTCGGCACCAATGACGCGCCGGTGGTGGGTACAGGCTCCGCTCAGGTTTCGGAAGAAGGTCTCGCGACCGGCAACCCCGACACCACGGGTTCGCCCGACACCACCAACTCGGCGTCCGACCTCGACGGTCAGCTCAGCATCACCGACGTGGACGACTCCTCGTTCACCGTGACCCTCGGCCTGCCGACCGCCGAGCTGACCTCGAACAATGTCGAAATCGAATGGTCGCTGCTGGACAGCCAGACGCTGGTCGGCAAGGCCGGAACCACGGAAGTCGTCCGCGTCACCATCGACAACCTCGGCAACTACGACGTCGTCCTGAAGGGTCAGATCGACCATCCGGACGGCTCGGTCGAAGACCAGGTGATGTTCGATGTGCCGGTCGCGGTTTCCGATGGTGAAGCCACCACCAACAGCAGCATCTCGGTCATCACCGTCGAGGACGACTCTCCGATCGACTTCACCCCGGGTTCGACCCCGGTGTCGGGCTCGCTGAGCAACGCCCCGGGCTCGACGGCGACCTACAACCTCGATGCCGACGGCGACGTGAACAACAACATGGGCGCCGACCAGGGCGGCACGATCACCTTCGATGTGGTCGACGGCCAGGACAGCCCCCACACCTCCAGTGGAGATCTCATCGAGTACTGGGTGTCGGATGACGGCCAGACGCTGGAGGCTCGCACCAACAGCACCGACGGAACGGACGGCGACCTGATCTACACGGTCACGCTGAACCAGGCCGGCGGAACCTACACCGTCACCATGTACGACACGATCGACAACGGGTCGGGCGTGGCGTTCAACGACCTGTCCGGCGGCACCGCCGGCAACCCGCCGTTCAAGATCGTCGAATCCACCACGGCTGACGCGCTGGAGCTCCTGTTCACGCCGATCGGCACGAACACGGTCAACAGCGACTCCGACGACATCGCCGCCGGTGGCCAGTTCCTCGTCTTCGACGACGGCCTGCGCATCGACTTCGGCGACTTCACCTTCCACGCGAACGGTGGCGGCACCAGCGACGACGGCTTCACCATCAACGACCACACGCCGGTCAACGGTTTCCGCTTCACCATTGACCAGGTCTCGAGCGGCACCGTGGCCGACGTGAAGCTGGTCACCTATGACGCCGACGTCGGTTCAGCCAACCAGACGATCAACACGCACAACTTCACCAACGACACGCCGCTCACGATCACCGAGGTCAAGGTCTACAACACGGCCGGAACCCTGGTCGCCACCTTCACCGGTGACGATACGCAAGCCGGTATCACCGCCGACTTCGACGGGACGAACGGTGTCATCCTGAGGGGCGTGCCCGCGCAGTACAGCATCGAGACGACCGCCTCGTCGCTCTACGACCGGATCGAAATCACGAACGTCGGCACCGGCGGTCAGGACGGCAAGTTCTCGATCAGCGAGCTGCAGATCGAGCAGGTCGACTTCGGCGACCCGGTCCCCATCACCGTTCCGGTGACGCTGACCGACGCCGACGGCGACTCCGTGGACGCCGACCTCAACTTCACGGTCGGCACGGCGGCTCCGCCGATCGCGCTCGACCTCGACGGCGACGGCCTGGAGTTCGTCAGCCAGTCGGCCGGCAACGTCTTCGACTACAACGGCGACGGTCATGCCGAAGCCACGGCCTGGGTCGGCTCCGACGACGGCGTCCTCGCCATCGACAACGGTGACGGCATGGTCGGCGTGACCTTCGCGGTCAACGGCTTGACCGACCTCGAAGGCCTGGCCGCGACCTACGACAGCAACCACGACGGTGTGCTCTCCGCTGACGACGCTGACTTCTCGAAGTTCGGCGTGCTGCAGAACGGCGAGTTCACCAGCCTGACCGACGCCGGCATCGTCAGCCTCAACCTCGTCAGCGACGGCGAGGCCTACACGGCGGCGAACGGCCAGGTTCAGGTCTTCGGTGAAGCCACCTTCACCTGGTCCGACGGCTCGACGGGCGCCCTGGCTGACGCTGCCTTCTCCTACACGTCCGCGCGGACGTCGGATGAAGTCCAGCGTGTCTTCGGTCAGAATGCCGGCGGCGCCTACGCCAACCTCCTGGCCGCGGCGGCCATGATCACGGCGGCGGCGACCGGGTTTGCGATGGCCGACGCTCCGCTGCTCAAGGCGATCGACGCCCAGGACTTCCTGGGCGACATCACCCTGACGCAAAACGAGACGTTCACGACCCAGATCGAGACGAACCGTCCCGAAATCACCGACGCCTTCGACGGCGGGGTGAAGGAGGGCCCGGCGGCTCACGACACGGTCCACTTCTCGGAGCACCTGTCCAACCTGCTGGCGGACACGGGCTTCGAAGCGCCGCAGGCCAACGAGACCCTGTCGACGCTGCTCGCCAACACCGATCTGGCGCCGTCCTTGCACGACGCTTCCCCGATGCTGGTGGACATGACCGTCATGCCGATGATCGCGACGCCGCTGCAGGCGATCGCCCAGAACGCCCCCGCGGCGCCTGAGCTGGTCGCCGAAGTGCTCGCGGACGCCCTGAGCGGCGGCGCCCAGGCGGGCATCAGCATCGACGACATGCTGGCGGCGCTGCCGTCAGGGGGTGCGACGATGGGCCTGTCCCATGAATTCGGCGGAGGCGCCATGGTGCTGGCGCTTCATCCGGTGGCCTTCCACCACGAGGCCACGCTGAGTGCGCATATTGATAGCGTAACAGTCGCGTAGCGGTGACAGACGTCCGGGCTCTCGGGCTTGGGGCGGATTTGAACCTGAGAGGGGCTAATGAAGACGTATTCGAAGACCGTGCTTGCGGTCGTGGCCGCCGCTGCTTGCTCTGCAGCCGCCACGACGGCGCAGGCCCTGCCGAGATCGCCGATCCTGGATTCAGGATCCGTGAGCGCGATCCGCGGCGAAGTGCAGCAGCGCTACGACGCTGCGCTGGCGGCGACGCTGGCGCCCGACGTGGTCCGCTCCCAAGACACCCGGTACATCTGGGCGTCGGAAGCCAAGGTCGCCTGTGGCATCGCCATCGGCTTCCTGAAGACCAACACGGTCGACGAGGAGAGCATCAACAAGTGCGACGACTTCTACCGTCGCATGTTGGCGCCGCCGCCTCCGCCTCCGCCGCCACCCCCGCCACCGCCCCCACCGCCGCCTCCGGCGTGCTCGGTGAACCTGCCGATCGTGATCTACTTCGGCTGGGACGAGGACGTGCCGCCGGCCGAAGCCGACGCGGTTCTCGCCAACGCCGCCCAGAGCATGGCGCAGTGCGGCTGGAGCGGGCTGAGCCTCGGCGGTCACGCCGACAAGTCCGGCTCGGACGCCTACAACGTCCGGCTCTCGGAACGTCGCGTGAGAAACGTGGCCGACAAGCTGGTCGGCGCCGGTGTCCCGGGCGGAGCAATCTCGGTCCAGGCCTTCGGCGAAAGCATGCCTGCCGTCCAGACTGAGGACGGCGTGCGTGAGCCCCTGAACCGTCGCGTCGAAATCAACGCGACTTCAGGCCAGTAAAGAGAGGGCGGACATCATGAATACTCATAACTTCAAGAGATGGGCAGTCGCGCTTCCCAGCGCCGCTGTCCTGAGTGTCGCCGCCTTCGGTCAGGCCTACGCCATCGACCTCCGTGAAGCGGTGGAGGCGGCTGTCGCCTCCAACCCGCAGATCAACCAGGCGGCGCAGAACAAGCAGGCCATCGAGTTCGAGCGCAAACAAGCGCAAGGGCTCTACCTGCCGCGGGTCGACCTGGAACTGTCGGGCGGCGTCCGTAAGCTTGAGAATCCGACGCGCCGGACCCTTGGTCTGGACGACGACACTCTCGAGCCGCTGGAAGCCGGTCTGACCGTCCAGCAGACCCTGTGGGACTCTGGCGCCCGCCGCTCCGAACTGGAGCGTCAGGCGTCCCGGACCGACGGCGCGGCCAACCGCGTGGAAGAACGCTCGGAGTTCATCGCCCTGGAGGTGACGCGCAGTTACCTCAACTACCTGCTGCAACAGCGGCTGGTGGCGGTGGCCGATGACAACGTGACCTTCCACGACTCGCTGGCCGGCGACCTTCGCCAAGGCGTGAGCCAGGGCTCGATCAGCATCGCGGACCAGCAGCAGGCCGAAGAGCGCCTGCAGTCGGCCCGTGTTCGCCGGACCGAAGCCCAGGAAGAGCTGACCAACGCCGGCATCGAGTTCATGATGCTGACGGGCATTCCGATCGACACCGTGACGATGCCGGAAGCGGTCACCGGCAGCCTGCCGCCCTCGCTCGAGGACGCGGTGGCGCTGGCCCGCACCCAGAACCCGCTGGTCCGCGAGGCCCTGGCCGACGTCGACGCCGCTCACGCGGTCGTCCGCGCCGCCCGCGCCGAGCTCGGCCCGAAGATCTCGCTCGAAGGCCGAGCCCGTACGGGTCAGGACATCGACGGGTTCGAAGGCGACACGACCGACCTGCAGGCCTTGCTGGTGATGCGCTGGACCCTGTTCAGCGGGGGCATCAACCAGGCCAACGTGCAGGAACAGGTTCGTCGCGTCAGCGAAGAGCGCTACCGGCTCCACGAAGCGTCCCGCGACGCCGAACAGGATGTCCGCAGCGCCTGGAACCGTCGCGACCAGCAGCTGAAGCTGCTCACCGACCTTGAGACGCAAAGCCGCATTTCCGACGACCTGCTTCTCTCGTATCGGGAGCAATTCAACGTGGGCCGCCGCTCGCTGCTCGACGTGCTCGACGCTGAGAACACCCGCCACAACGTGCAGGTGCAGCGTGAAACGGCCCGGTTCGCCGCGCTGTTTGCCGAGTACAAGGTGCTGGCGGCGACCAATACGCTGCTGAGGACGCTGAATATCGCGCCGCCGAAGGACGCTGTGTCCGACGCCCGTGCGCGCTTCAACGTCGAGCCTACGCCGCCGGCCGAGCTTATGGCCCGGCGGTATCCGGATCGGGGCCGCTAAGCCCCGGCCGGAAGGCCGTCGCCGAGAAGGAAGTAGCACTTGAGTACCGCCGAAGCCTTTCCGCAGCCCCAGGCTGCCCAGGACGACCCGGTCCTCGAGTGCCTCTCCTTCCTGGCGAAGCGCTTTGACCGTCCATCGTCACCGGTCGTGCTGTCGGCGGGCCTCGCGCTCACCGACACCGGCCGGTTGCCGTTTCACCAGATCGAAGCGGCGCTGGAGCACATCGGCCTGCGCGCCGAAGCCTTCCGCCGCCCGACGCTGAGACGCTGGCGGCCCTCGGCGACCCCGGCGGTGCTGTCGATGAAGGATGACCACGCCGTCGTCCTTCTCGAGGTGAAGGACAAGCAGGGCCTCATCTGGGATCCCCGCCGCGACGGCGAATACTGGACCGATCTCGCCCGGCTCGAGAACGACTACGGCGGCGCCGCCGTGTTCATTGAATCCGACCCCAGCCGCGAACGCGAGAACGAGCGCCCCTGGGAGAAGGCCGCCAGAACCCATTGGTTCTGGAGTGAAATCTGGCGGGCGCGGCGCGGCTTCATGTTCGTGGTGCTGGCCGCGGCGGTGATCAACCTGCTCGCCTTCGCGCTGCCGCTGTTCACGATGAACGTCTACGACCGGATCATCCCGAACAAGTCGGTCGCCAGCCTTTGGGTGCTGGCCCTGGGCGTGGTTCTCGCCATGGGTCTGGAGTTCACCCTGCGCCTGGCCCGCGGGCAACTGATCGACGAGATCGGCCGCGACCTTGACGCCAAGCTGTCCCAGAAGCTGTTCGAGAAGGTGATGAACATTCCGCTGCTCGAACGGATGGGCAGCACCGGGGCCTTCGCCCGCCGTGTCTCCGAGTACGAGTTGGTGCGCGACTTCTTCGCCTCGACCACGGTCGTTCTCGCCGTGGACATGATCTTCATGGTCCTGTTCCTGGGCCTGATCCTCATCATCGCGCCGCCGCTGGTGCTGGTGCCGATCGCCGGCATGGCCATCATGATCGCCGCGGGGATGACCCTGCAGAAGTCGATGACCCAGGTGTCCAAGGACGCCCAGGCCGACGCTAGCCTGCAGCATTCCGTGCTGGTGGAAACCATCGGCGGCATGGAGACGCTGAAGGCCGCTCGCGCCGAAGGGCCGATGCTGGGACGCTGGCGCCGCTATTCCCAGACAAGCGCGGCGACGCAGGAAGAATTCCGCCGCCTGACCTCGATCGCCGTCAACATGACCTCGCTCGCGCAGCAGGGCATCACCATCGGTCTGATCGTCGGCGGCTTCTACATGTTCAACGCCGGCTGGATCTCGATGGGCGCGATCATCGCCCTCGTCATGCTGGCCGGCCGCGCCCTGTCACCCGTCGGCCAGTTCGCCTTCCTGATCACCCGCGCCCGTCAGGCGCTGGTTACGATGGACACCCTGCAGACCATGATGGAAGGCGCTGACGAGCGCGCGCTGGGCGTTCGCCAGGTTGTCCCGACCATCGGGCGCGGCGAGCTGAAGCTGGAGCATCTCCACTTCCGCTATCCGGGCGCCAGCGTGGACTCGCTGGCCGATATCAACCTGACTATCCAGCCGGGCGAGCGCATCGGCATCATCGGCCGCGTGGCGTCCGGCAAGTCGACGCTGGGCCGGGTGCTCTGCGGCCTCTACCCGCCCAATGCCGGCTCCTACCTCGTCGATGGCCTGGACAGCCGCCAGTACCACACGCACGAACTGCGCGGTCACTTCCGCTATGTCGGCCAGGACGCCGAACTGTTCAGCGGCACCGTGCGCGACAACCTGGTGCTGGGCGCCGCCGACGCCGATGACCAGGAGCTGATCGAGGCGGTGAAGCGTTCCGGCGCCGACCTGTTCCTGGCCCGCGACGCGGCGGGCTTCGACCTCCACGTCGGCGAGCGGGGCAGGGCGCTTTCGGGCGGCCAGCGAAGCTTCCTCGTTCTGGCCCGCGCGCTGGTGCGGCCGGCGAAGCTGCTGTTCCTCGACGAACCGACCGGCGCCATGGACACCCAGAGTGAGCGCTGGTTCATCGAGAGCCTGCACAAGGCGCTGGGTAAGGGGCAGACGCTGGTCGTCTCGACCCACCGCCACGCCATGCTCAACATCGTCGACCGCCTGATCGTCATTGATCAGGGCCGGATCATCGCCGACGGCCCCAAGGACAAGGTGCTGGCCAGCCTGTCGAAGGCCGCCCAGGACAGGGTGTCGGCATGATGCGTCTGTCTCCCAAGGGTATCGGCGCCATCGCGCTGGCGTCGGTCATCGTGCTGGGCGTCGCCGGTGTCGGCTTCGGCAAGGAGCTGTTTGGCCGCTTCATGCCGCAGGCGAAGGCCCCCGTCGTCGCCGTCGACCAGCCGAGCGCCGAGGATCGCGCCGCCATTCAGGCGCTGGCGGTCGAACCGGCCGTCGCCATCCAGGTGCAGGGTGACAACGCGCTGCGCATCAACGCTTCGCTGCCCTTCTCGAAGGCTCCGATCGAAGCCGCGCGCCCGTTCAATTCGGCGGCGGGCGCGGACTACGCCAACGCGCTCGATTGCATGACCACGGCCGTCTACTACGAGGCCGCCTACGAGTCCGTCGAAGGTCAGCGTGCGGTCGCCCAGGTGGTGCTGAACCGCATGCGCCACCCGGCCTTCCCGAAGACGGTCTGCGGCGTGGTCTACCAGGGCGCGCCGAACCCGGGCTGCCAGTTCAGCTTCGCCTGTGACGGTTCGCTGGCCAGGGCGCCGGCGCCGGCCGCCTGGCGTCGCTCCAAACAGATCGCGGCCGAGGCCCTGCGGGGATATGTCATGGCCCAGGTTGGCCAGGCGACCCACTATCATGCCGACTACGTCGCGCCTTACTGGGCGCCCAGGCTCGCCAAGGTGAAGCAGATCGGCGCGCACATCTTCTATCGCTGGCCTGGAAGCTGGGGCCGCCGAGCCGCCTTCACCGGGCGCTATGCGGGCGGTGAACGCCTGTTCGAGGACATTCAGCTGACCAAGGCCGAGGTCGAGGCGCCGCCGGTCGCGCCCGACCCCACCGACCGGCGCGCGGAGAACGACGTCGGCGGCCGTATCGTCACCGGCCTCGGCTGGACGCCGTCCATTCCCAGGCCGTCCGAAAGCGGCGGCGCCATGGCCGCCATCCTCGCCGGCCAGCAGGCGGCGGCGATGACCGCATCGGTGACGCCTGAGACTCCCGAGGGCTGATCCCGTGAAGCTTCCCCAGTACGCCCGCAACCTGATCAACGACGTGCGCGCGCTGCGCGGCGCGCGGCTGATCATCGTGGCGACCTTCGCCGGTTTCATCGTTTTCCTGCTGTGGGCCACCTTCGCCCGCGTCGACGAGGTGACGCGCGGCAACGGGCGGGTGATCCCGTCCAGCAAGGTTCAGGTGGTCCAGGCGGCCGCGCCGGCCACCATCCGAGCCATCCTGGTGCGCGGCGGCCAGAGCGTGAAGAAGGGCCAGCTCCTGGTCAGGCTCGACGACACCGAGTCCTCATCGGAACTCGGCCAGATCGAGGCGGAGAGCCAGTCGCTGGAAGCCCGCGCCGCGCGCCTGACCCAGGAAGCCCAGGGCCAGACCTTCGGCTGTCCGGAAAGCCTGAGGGCGACCAATCCGGACGCCTGCGAAAGCGAGGCCGCGCTGCAGCAGCTGCGTTCGAGCGCCCTACAGAGCAAGCTGTCGGCGATGAGCGCCGCTGTCGAGCAGCGCCGCCGGGATCTGGCCGAGGCCCAGGCGACCGTGTCCAGCCTGCGCCAGAGCCTGCAGCTCGCCAACGACCAGGTCGCCATGCTCGAGCCCTTGGCCGCCAAGTCTATCGTCCCGCAGACTGAACTGCTGTCGGCCCGCCGCGACGCCCAGGACATCCGCGGCCGTCTGGCCGCCGCCCAGGAAGCAATTTCCCGCAGCGCCGCAGGGGTCCGCGAGGCCCAGGCCCAGCTCTCGGAAGCCAACCTGCAATTCCGGCAGGAAGCGCTCGACGAGCGCAACCAGCTCAGCGCCAAGCTGGCCGTTAATCAGGAGTCGCTGCGCGGCGCCGCCGGGCGGCTGGAACGGTCGGAAGTCCGTTCACCCGTCGACGGCGTCATCAACGACGTCCAGGTGACCACGGTCGGCGGCTTCGTGAACGCGGGACAGAAGATCCTCGAAGTGGTGCCCGCCGGTGAAAAGCTGCTGATCGAGGCTCGGGTGCAGCCGCGCGACATCGCCTTCATCAACGTCGGCGACCAAGCCATCGTGAAGGTCACCGCCTACGACTTCTCGATCTACGGCGGCCTGCAGGGCAAGGTCGTGCACGTCTCGGCCGACAGCATCTACGACGAGGAGGCCAAGGAAGCCTACTTCACGGTGCTGGTGGAGACGGATCGTTCTTACCTGCGGAACGGCAAGGCGCACCTGCCGATCACGCCCGGCATGATCTGCGACGTCGAGATCATCACCGGCCGCAAGAGCGTGCTGAATTACCTGCTCAAGCCGGTCAACAAGGCCCGCAGCGAAGCGCTGCGCGAGCGCTAGAGGCTAGTTCGCGCCCGCCAGTGGCGCGGCCGAGGCCAGCTGGATCTGCGGCTGGGGCTTCGGCTGTTCCGAATAGCCGTGAATCCAGGTCCCTTCAGAGCTGAAGGTCATTATCGGCCGGTAGTCGACCACGTCCTCGGCGCGCAGCACCTTGTCGGTATTGCTGTCGAGGATGACGAAGCCGTCGCCCGTACGCACGGCCAGCACCGCGTGGTCCTGACGGCGAACGAGGTCGCGCACGATCACCAGCATGAGGTCGCGCGAGGGGATGCCCGCCGCGCGCAGGACCTGCATCTTGGCGATGGCGTAGTCCTCGCAGTCACCCCGGCCGCGGCGCAGCGACTCCTGGGCGTTGGCCCAGTGGTCGGCCTGGCCATAGGTGACGCGGTCTTCCGAGAAGGTGATGCGGTGGTTCACCGCCGCGTTCACTTCCCGCAGCTGCTCGGCGCGATCGCCGGAAGCGGAGTAGGCGACGCGGGTCAGCGCCTGCGAACCGCCGGCGCGACTGACGCTGCGCCACTTGCTGTCGAGACGGGTAGAACCGATGCGGATGGCCTTCGAGCCGAACAGGTCCGGCGCGCGGGTGACAACGGTGCGTTCGGCGACATGCGGCGCGGGCTGGGTCAGCACCGCGCGCTGCAGGTAAGGGCTACGGACCGTCGCCGAAGCGTCGGTCGCCGCAAGCGTGATGGTCCGGGCCTTCGGCTGGGCCGTCGCTTCGGTGATCTTCAGGGGGGCAGGGGCTGCGGCCATCGGAGCCGAGCCGCCGCTCTGCTGGGCGGCGATCATCGCCAGCCGGCTGGGCGCGCCGCCGAGGATGGCGCTGGTCTTGGCCGAGCTCATGGCGCTGTAGTCGC
>CAMLRH010000069.1 GCA_946482375.1 uncultured Caulobacteraceae bacterium
GCGCCGCGAGGCTTATCAGCGCGCTTTTCACATCGTCAAGGAGACGCGGCCACGGCCGGGCCGTCGTGCCGCTGCGGGCGATCAGAACATAGTCGCAGCCGG
Organism: uncultured Caulobacteraceae bacterium; assembly: GCA_946482375.1. The sequence continues at coordinate 103 of CAMLRH010000069.1, forward strand.
GGCGGCCGTGCTCGGGCAGAAGCAGGCGGGCGGCCTCGCGCAGGCGCCGCTTGGCGCGGTTGCGCACGACGGCGCCGCCGATCTTTCGGGTGGCGGTGAAGCCGACGCGGATACGGGGATCGCTGTCGTTGCGGGCGCGCATTTGCATCAGCACCGCGCCCTTGGGGACGGCGCGCGCTTTCGCGGCAGCCAGGAAGTCCGGCCGCTTGCGCAGGCGTTCAATGGATGGGGCGGGGTCGGTCAGGGCCGATACCCCCTTCGATCGCTCTAGGCCGTCAGCTTCTTGCGGCCCTTGGCGCGGCGCCGGGCAATGATCTTCTGGCCGTTCTTGGTGGCCATGCGCAGACGCCAGCCGTGACGGCGCTTACGAACGAGGCGCGACGGTTGGTAGGTGCGCTTGGTGGCCACGGGACCGCTCCGGAAATCAAGGTGTTACCGCGCGGGCGGGTAGCCCTCGCGAAGCGCGGGTGGATACGGGAAGGATCCGTAAGTGTCAACGTTTAGAGGCCCTTCTCCCCTCGCGGGAGAAGGTGGCCTGCGAAGCAGGTCGGATGAGGGGGCTCTCAGAAGCTTCAGCGAAGACAGCGGTTGAGAAGGCAGTGCGCCCCCTCATCCGTCAGCCTTCGGCTGCCACCTTCTCACGCGAGGGGAGAAGGATCAGGGAGTAATCACCGCCTTGCCGATGACCTGGCGGTTGGCGAGGAGGTCGAACGCCTCGCGCCAGCGGTAGAGCGGCAACTCTGCGTGCACGCGGGGGCGGATCTTGCCCTCGTCGGCGAGCTTCCACACCGCTTCGGCGTTCTCGCGGCCCTTGTCGGGGAACTGGCGGCCGTATTCGCCGGCGCGGACGCCTATGACGGAGAAGCCCTTGATGAGGGGCATGTTGACCGAGACGGTCGGGATGCGGCCGGAGGTGAAGCCGATGACCAGCAGGCGGCCGTCGAAGGCGATGCAGCGGACGCTCTCGTCGAAGACGTCGCCGCCGACGGGGTCGTAGATGACGTCGGCGCCCTTGCCGCCGGTGATCTCCTTCACGGCGTCGCGGAAGCCGCCGGTGACGTTGACGGTGGCGTTGACGTCGTACTCGCGGGCGACCACGGCCAGCTTCTCGTCCGAGGCCGAGGCGGCGATGACCTTCGCGCCCAGCACCTTGGCGAGGTCGACGGCGGCGAGGCCGACGCCGCCCGCCGCGCCATGGACCAGCACCCACTCACCGGGCTGCAGCTGGGCGCGGCGGACCAGCGCCACATGGGCGGTGAGGTAGGCGGCGCCGTAGGCCGCAGCCTGGGCGAAGGTCAGGCGCTCGGGCTTGGGTTTCAGGGCGCTGGCCGAGAGGACCGCGTATTCGGCGAACCCACCGAGCCTCGCGCCGCCGACGACGGCGTCGCCGACCTTCCAGCCGCTAACGCCGTCGCCCAGCGCGGCGATCTCACCGGCGAGGTCGAGGCCGGGGGTGAAGGGGAGCGGCGGTTTGAACTGGTACTCGCCGCGCGTCATCAGGAGGTCGGGGAAGTTGACGCTGGCGGCCTTCACGCGAACCAGCACCTCGCCGGGGCGAGGCTCCGGCGTCGGCACGTCGCGGACGGCGCAGCCGGCGTAGTCGGGGGCCAAGCTCTCAACCACCAATGCCCGCATCATCGTTCCCCGTCATCCTAGGCCTTGTGCCTAGGACCCAGAAGCGCCGACGTTAGAGGGTGTCCGTGGCGGAAGTCACAGGCAATCTCGCACCGCCTCGATTCTGGGTCCTCGGGACAAGCCCGAGGATGACGGTGGTGGGGAAGGGGCGTGCGAGCCGCCTAATGCAACATCCCGTCGTAGGCCTGGCGCACGAAGCCCGCGATCTCGCGGCAGGCGACGTCGGCGGCGGGGACCGCGCCGGTGAAGGCGGTGAAGCCGTGGGCCAGGCTGTCGTAGCAGCGGTAGATTACCGGCACGCCGGCGTCCTTCAGCCGGTGGGCATAGCATTCGCCCTGGTCGACCAGCGGGTCGAAGCCGGCGGTGATGACGATGGCGGGGGCGAGGCCGGTCAGGTCGTCTTCCTTGATCGGGGAGAGGCGCACGTCGGTCGGATCGACCTCGGGGCCCATGTAGTGCCCCATGAACCAGTCCATGATCGGCCGCGAGAGCGGGTAGGCGTCGGCGTAGGTGAGCATCGACTGCGTCTCGGACGAGACGTCGACGGCGGGGTAGATGAGCAGCTGCACGGCCGGCTGCGGCTCGCCCTTGCGCTTCAGCTCCTGGGCGATGATGGCGGCGAAGTTGCCGCCCATGGAGTCGCCGCCGATGGCGACCTTACCTTCGGGCGCGCCGAAGCGGGCGGTGTTCTCCCGCGCCCAGCGGTAGGCGGCGAGCGTGTCCTCCAGCCCGGCCGGATACTTGTGCTCGGGCGCCAGCCGGTAATCGACCGACAGCACGGCGCACCGGGCGATCTTGGCGATGATCGAGCAGAAAGCGTCGCAGGTCTCGAGGTCGCCGATCACGCCGCCGCCGAAGTGGGCGAAGACCATCAGCGGCGCAGTCGGATCCTGGTCGGCCGGGCGATAGGCGCGCACGGCCAGATCGCCGCCGGGGCCGTCGATGGTGAAGTCCTCGGCGCGGACACCCGGCTCGCGCCTGCCGGCGACGCCTTCGAGGCCGCGAGCCGAAGCGGCGCGGCCTTCCTGGGCGGTCAGGGTGTAGATCGCCGGCAGGTGCCGCGCGGCGCTGGTCAGGAACTGGAAGTGCGGGTCGAGCGTGCGGCCGCCCTGGTAGACCACGCCGCCGCCCGACAGCAGCCGCAGGATCGACGTCGGCAGGCTCATCACCGCCTTGACGGCGAATCTCGGGAAGGCGTCGGGCATGTGGGCTCCGGTCAGGTCGTCTTGCGCGGCAGGGCGTCCACCCCGCCGAGGATCAGGCCCACGACGAAGTCCGTCGCGCCGTCGATGTCGATGGGCCGCCGATCCAGCATCAGCTGGCCGATCTCGCGGGCGATGGCGATGGAGGAGGCGGCCAGGTAGTCGGGGTCGACGCTGGGCGCGTCGCCGCGCTGCATGGCGGCCACGAAGCTGTCGCGGACTTCCTCGAAGACGCGGTGCATCTCGGGGGTCTCGACCTGCATGTGCGGCTGGCGCTCGCCGACGGGGCGGCGCGCCTGCCAGCTCTCGTGCTCGTTGGCGATGAACTCGAAGTAGGCGCGGACGGCGCCGCGCAGGTAGGCGGCGAAGTTCTCAGCCTGCTCGAACTGCTCGCGCAAGATGGGGCGAAAGCGGCGCGCGCCGTCGTCGGCCAGGGCCTCGAACACTTCCTCCTTCGAGCGGTAGTAGTTGTAGAAGGTCCCGCTCGCGAGGCCCGTGCGGCGGATGATGTCGCGCACGGTGGCGGCCTCATAGCCCAGCTCGCCGAACACCTGACGGGCGGCGTCGAGGATCGCTTGTCGATTGGCGACCTTGGTGCGCTCGCGCTTGCCGGGGGTGAGATAGGCGACTTGTGACATTCCGCCCCTTTCGAGCGGCTTTGCGGCTTTTCGTCAACTGCGCCTATTCAGCCGCTATCGCCACCGGAGCGGCGGCGCGGGGCTCGACCGGCAGCTTGTTCCCCGCGGCCTTCGCCCGTTTCTCGCCCGCGGCGATCTCCTTCGTCAGGTCGTGGCAGTAGACGCCAAAGTCGACCTGGATGGTGTGACGTTTGGAGCGGTAGTACTGGCCGAGGTGGACCTCTTCGTCCTTGGCGATGATGCGCTCCATCTCCGCCTTCGACGGCGGCAGGTAGCGGCCGGTGAGATACGCAGCCGCCAGTTTGGCCTGCTGCTCGGCGAAGTTGACCAGCGTCGGCAGCGGCTGGGCCAGCGCCATGTAGAAGAGGTTGGGGATGCCCGGCTTCATCATCCGCTTGAACAGCGGCAGGCGGTGGTCGGCGTCGGGGACCAGCTCCGGATCGTCGAAGAACGGGAACTTCATGTCGTAGCCGGTGGCGAAGATGATGGCGTCGACGTCCTCGACGCTGTCGTCGGCGAAGCGGACCTGCCGGCCCTCCAGAGCCTTGATCGCCGGCTTGAACTTGACGTCGCCGCAGCCGGCGCGGGTCAGGAACTCGCCGGAGACCGAGGGGTGGGCCTCCAGCGGCTCGTGGTCGGGTTTGGGCAGGCCGTAGTCTTCCATCCTGCCCAGCGAGCGCTTGATGACCGAGCGCGCCATGGCGAGCCCGATCTTGCGGGGGATCCAGGTCGGCAGCATGGCTTTGTCGGCGGGCTTGCCGTTCATGTACTTCGGCAGCACCCAGACGCCCCGCCGCGCCGAGACCCACAGGTTCTTGGCGATCGGCTTTTGCGAAAGCTCGGAGGCGATATCCATCGCCGAGTTGCCCATGCCGACGACGACGATGTTCTTGCCGCGCATGTCGACCGGGTCGAACGGGTCGGAATAGGCGTGGCTGTGGAAGGCCGGGCCCTCGAACTCGCCCGGGTACTCGGGGATGCGCGGGCTCCAGTGGTGGCCGTTGCAGACGAAGAGGACGTCGTATTCGCGCGTCTCGCCGGTCGACAGCGTCACGCGCCAGAGGCCATCGGCGGTGCGTTCGGCCTTCTCCACCCGGGTGTTGAAGGTGATGGTCTCGCGCAGGCCGAAGTGGTCGACGTAGTCCTTGAAGTACTGGAAGAGCTGGGCGTGGTGCGGGAAGTCGGGCCAGTCGGCCGGGACCGGGAAGTCCTCGAAGGCCAGGCGCCACTTCGAGGTGTCGATGTGCAGGCTCTCGTAGCAGGCGCTCAGGCCGTTGGGGTTCTTGTAGTACCAGTTGCCGCCGATCTCGTCGGACATCTCGAAGCAGTCATAGGGGACGCCGGCGTCCTTCAGCCGCTTGGCGGTGGTGAAGCCCGAGCAGCCGGCCCCGATGATGCAGGCCTTCGGCAGCGCCTTGGTCATGCTCTCACTCCCGTTTTCTTTGACCACTCTATCAGACCGTTCGCTGGGCGCGATCCTTCTCGTTCGTGCCGCGGATCAGCTGCTTCACCTGCTCCCAGCGCTCGTCGTCCCAGGCGCGGAGCGCGGCGAAGTTGCCGCCGGTCGCCTGGAATGCGGCGCCGTCGATGGCGACGGTCTGGCCGTTCACATACTCGCTGAGCGGATGCAGCAGGTAGACGGCGAGGTTGGCGAGTTCGCGCATGTCGCCGACGCGGTTCATCGGGTTCGAGCTCATGTCGGAATAGGCCTCGCCGCTTGAGCCCGGGTTCAGGCGCGAACTCATGCCCTCGGTGGGGAAGGGGCCGGGCGCGATGGCGTTGAAGCGGACGCCCTTGCCGCCCCATTCGACGGCGAGCGACTGGGTCATGGCGTTGAGGCCCGCCTTCGACATGGCCGAGGGCACGGTGAAGGGCCCGCCGTTCCAGACCCAGGTGGTCAGGATGGAGACGACCGACGCCTTCTTCCCCTCGGCGATCCAGCGCTTGCCGGCCTCCAGCGTGACGAAGAAGGAGCCTCGGAAGACGATGTTGGCGATGGCGTCGAATCCGCGCGGCGAGAGGTCCTCGGTGCGGCTGATGAAATTGCCGGCGGCGTTGTTGACGAGGCCGGTCAGCGCGCCGCCGTCCGACCAGATGGTGTCCATCATCTCGGCGATGGCTTCCGGCACGCGGATGTCGCAGGGGACGCCGACGACCTTGCCGCCGTGGGCGTCCATGAGTTCGCGGGCGGTGTCGTCGAGCACCCCGCCCCGGCGGCCGCAGATATAGACCTCGGCGCCCAGCATCAGGCAGGCCTCGGCCATCACCTTGCCAAGCCCCGTGCCCCCTCCAGTGATCAGGATGCGGTGGCCCTTCATCAGGCCCGGTCGGAACATCAGGTCGTCGGCGGCGAAGGTCATGGGGGTGCTCCTCTCCCGTCAGTGGAAGAGCCTGACGTAGCGGCGGTCAACCTAACTCCGCTCATCCCGGCGAAAGCCGGGACCCAAGCTGAGTCTGTGGCCGTTGGGGCGATTGGGGAGAGTCTCCGCCTCTGCTTGGGCCCCGGCTTTCGCCGGGGTGAGCGGTTCGGATCAGACCCGCTTCAGCAATTCCATCGCCCCGGCGGGCGCGCGGACTTTCCCTTCGTGGATGAAGAAGACGTAGACGTCGCGCGGCGCCTTGTCCGGCTTGTGGCCGTCAATGGCGGTCAGGTCGTTGGGAAAGCCGCCCGCCGCATAGGCCTTGAACCGCCCAGCCCAGCGGTCGAGTTCGGCCGGCGGATAGCAGGTCTCCAGCTGGTCGTTCCCGCCCAGCAGCCGGGCGTAGACCACGTCGGCCGTCACGTCCGGGATCATCGGATAGTTCTCGTTCTCCGAGACGCAGATCGCCACGCCGTGCTTGCGGCAGAGCTGCACGAACTCCGGCGTCGCGAAGCTGGCGTTGCGCACCTCCATGACGTGGGAGAGCGGCAGGCCGTCCTGCTTATCCGGCAGCAGCGCCAGGAAGGCCTCGAAGTCGTCCGGGTCGAACTTCTTGGTCGGCATGAATTGCCACAGGATCGGCCCCAGCCGGTCGCCGAGCTCGCTCAGGCCCTGACCAAGGAACTTCTGCACGGACTCGCCGCCCTCGCCGAGCACCCGGCGATTGGTCGAGAAGCGCGAGGCCTTCACCGCGAACTTGAACCCATCCGGCGTCGAGGCGGCCCACTTGGCGAAGCTCTCCGGCTTCTGGGTCGAGTAGTAGGTCGAGTTGATCTCGATCGCCGTCACATGCCGGCTGGCGTAGCTCAGTTCCTCGGCGTGCTTCAGCCCCTCCGGATAGAACACCCCGCGCCAAGGTTCGAACGTCCAGCCGCCGATGCCTGCGCGGATCGTTCCAGCCATGAGCTTATCTCCTCACCGCCGCACTCATATCGCGGATGGCCTTGAACTCCGAGCCCGCCCCCCACTCCGGCCACGCGGTGGAGTTGGCGAGGTCGCGGCCGAGTTCGTGCAGCAGGTTCACGTCCTGCGCCATGCCGGTGAAGGTCCAGTCGGGCGACCATTCGTCGGCGGGCTGGTGGTACATGGTCGCGGTGTAGCGGTCGGACCAGATCTTGCCGGCCACAGCCCCGCCCTCGACCCAGGTGCGTCCGCTGCCGAAGGAGATGGCCGGGACGCCCCGCTTGGCGAAGGGGAAGTGGTCGGAGCGGTAGAACGACCCCGCTTCGGGCCGCGGGTCCGGCGAGAAGCTCCGGCCGTGGCGCGCGGCGGTGGCGATGAGTTGGTCCTTGAGGCCAAGCTTGGTCTGGCCGGAGATGGTGAAGTCGCGCGCGGGACCCCAGGGGCTGAGCGCGTCGGTGTTGAGCACGCCGACCGTCTTCTCCAGCGGGTAGATCGGGTTGGCGGCGTAGTACTCCGAACCCAGCAGGCCCTTCTCTTCGGCGGCGACGGCGAGGAAGACGACGGTGCGGTCCGTGCGCGGCTCGGCGGCGTAGGCGCGGGCGAGTTCGATGAGGGCGGCGGCGCCCGTCGCGTTGTCGACGGCGCCGTTATAGATCGTGTCGCCTTCAGCGTCGGGCAGGCTGATCCCGATATGGTCGTGGTGGGCGGTGTGGATGACGTACTCGTCCGGTCGCGCCTTGCCGGTCAGCTTCGCCGCAACGTTCTTCGAGACGATGACGTCGTGGGCGACCTGGAAGTCCGTCGAGAGTGTCGCGTTCAGCGGCACGGGCCGGAAGTCGCGGCTCTGGGCGGCCTTCTTCAGGGCTTCGAAGTCCTGTCCGCCGCGCTTGACGATGTCGGCGATGATGTCGCGCTGGATCCAGGCCTCGAACGGCGTGTGCGCCGCCAGCGGGTTGGCGCGGACGATGTCGAACTGGGTGTTGGTGAAGCTGTTCTTGACCGTCGCCCAACCGTAGGAGGCCGGCGCCGTCTCGTGGACGATGATGAGGCCGGCGAGGCCCTGCTTCGCCGCTTCCTCGTACTTGTAGGGCCAGCGGCCGTACCAGGTCATGGCCTTGCCGCCGAAGTCGCCCCCATTTGGCGTATTTGGGCCCGTCTCGAAGTCGGGGTCGTTGATCAGCACCACACCGACCTTGCCGCGCACGTCGCCCTTGAAGTCGTTCCAGTTCCGCTCCGGCGCGTGGACGCCGTAGCCCATGAAGACCAGCGGCGCGTCCTTCAGCGAGACGCCATCGGCGTTGGTCAGCGCCGGGCGGACGGCGATGTCGTCGCCCTGGCGCAGGGGCACGGTCTGGCCGGCGACCGTCACCCTCGTCACGGGCATGGTCTTCAGCTCGAAGCGGCCAAGCGGCACGTCCTGCGTCCAGCCGTCGACGCCACCCGGCTCGGCCCCGGCGGCCGTGAACTGCTCGATCAGGTAGGCGACGGTCTTGTCCTCGCCGGGGGTGGCGGGGCCGCGTCCTTCGAACGCGTCGGAGGCCAGCACCTGTACGTGCTGCGACAGCCGCGCGGGGGCGATCGTGACGCTGGGCGCGGAGGGAACGCTCGGGGGGACGGCGACGCTCGCGCAGGCGGCAAGCGACAGGGCGGCAAGGACCGGGAGCAGTTTTGTCATCGGGGGAAACACGCTCTCGTAACGCAGGGGGGTGGTTTCAACCGTTACCGTCAAGCCGTGTGCTAGAGCAACAGGCCCCCGTCCACCGGGATGGTCAGGCCGGTGATGTAGGCCGACAGCGGCGAGGCCAGGAACAGCACCGCGCCGGCCATGTCTTCCGGCGTGCCGAGCCGGCCCATCGGGATGCCGGCCAAGGCGCCGGCCAGCCGCTCGGGGTTCTCGGTGGTGACCTTGGTCAGCTTGGTGTCGACGAGGCCGGGCGCGACGCCGTTCACGCGGACGCCGTCCTTCGCCCAGGCCTGGCCGAGCGTGCGGGTCAGGGCCACGGCGCCAGCCTTCGAGGCGTTGTAGGCCGGGTTGCCGCGCGTGGCGTGGAAGGCGGCGGTCGAGCTGATGGTGATGAGCGCGCCCTTCGAGGCCTTCAGTTGCGCCTCGAACTTCAGCGCGCAGGCCATCAGGCTGTCGAGGTTGACCGACATCACCTTGCGAAAACCGCCCATCTCGAACTCGCCACGGCGGTAGAGCACCGTGCCCTGCGCCAGCACCAGCACGTCGAGCTTTGGTGGCGCGGGCGCGGCCTCGATGGCGGCCTGGTCGGAAACGTCGACCTGCTCATAGGTGAGACCGGTGAGGTCGGAGCCTTCCTCGGCCGAATAGTCGGCGGCGCTCGTTCGGGTGCCCCAGACGTGGACCTCGGCGCCGCGCGCCCTAAACGCCTGCGCGATGCCGTTGCCGATGCCGCTGGAGCCGCCGACGACCAGCACGGTCTGTCCGCTGAAATCGAGATCGTTCATGCACTGACCCTGCGCGCGTCGATGGCCCAGCGCTCAGATTGCCCATCTGCCCCAAGGACATGGAAGGCGTCATAGAGATTGACGGTCGGGTCGCAGTGGCCGGGCTGGAGCCAGACGATGTCGCCGGGTTTCGGCGCGTCGTCCGGCCACGGGAAGTCCTCGTTGGCGTCGGCCGCCGCGATGGCCTGGGCGGTCAGAACGGGATCGCCGCCGCCCGCCCGCATGGCTTGGGCAAAGGTGGGGTGGATGATGGCGCCATGCTCGTCGCCCATCGGCCGCCATCGCGACCCCGACGCCGCGCCCGCGACGACTTTGGCCGGCGGACCGTCGACCGCCACGGCCTTGAACCCGGCGTCGCAGGTGGCGTGGGTCTTGTGGTGAGCCGAGACGATGGACGTCGCGATGAACAGCGCCGGCTTGAACGGCCAGGCGTCTCCGGCGGGGGCGGCGCAGGCTTCGTACTCCACGTCCATGACGGCGTAGGAGCCGGCCTGGAGCTCGTTGAAGACGCCGGACGCCAGATCAAAGGCGTGGGTGCCGGTGCCGCCGCCGGTGACGACGCCGGGCGCGAGGTTGGCGGCGCGCAGGTCCTCGACGGTCTGGGCCAACGCGCGGATGCCGTCCTCGTCGGCGTCGCGGCGCTTGTCGGCGTCCGCAACGTGCTGGAGGTGGCCGAGGTAGGCCTGCACGCCCGCGAAGCTCAGGCCGTCGGTGGCGGCGGCGGCGGCGGCCAGCTTCACCGCTTCGCTCGGATAGGCGCCGGTGCGATGCGTGCCGAGGTCGAGATCGACGACGAGGTCGAGGATGACGCCGGCCGCGCGGGCGGCGTTGCCGAGGCGC
>CAMLRH010000070.1 GCA_946482375.1 uncultured Caulobacteraceae bacterium
GGCGCAGCGACCACTGCTGGTCCCAGGGACGCGGCAGGCCGAGCGCCTCGTTCCAGGCCGGCAGCTGCAGGGCCCGGCAGCGCGCGTCCTTGGACAGGGTCACCGCCAGCGCTTCCAGCAGGATGCGGTAGACGTTGTTCTCGGGCTGCGGCTCGGTGAGGCCCAGCGAATTGACCTGCACGCCATAGCGGAAGCGCCGCGCCTTGGGGTCCTGCACGCCGTAGCGCTCGGCCAGGATCTCGTCCCACAGCTGGGTGAAGCTGCGCATCTTGCACATCTCGGTCACGAACCGGACGCCGGCGTTGACGAAGAAGCTGATGCGCGAGCAGACGACCTCGAAATCCTCCTCGGGGACCTGGCCGCCGGCCTTGACGGTGTCGAGCACCGCGATGGCGGTGGCCAGGGCATAGGCCAGCTCCTGCTCGGGCGTCGCGCCGGCCTCCTGCAGGTGGTAGCTGCAGACGTTCATCGGGTTCCACTTGGGGACCTCCCGGTAGCACCAGGCGATCATGTCGCTGATGAGCCGAAGCGACGGCTCCGGCGGGAAGATGTAGGTCCCGCGCGACAGGTATTCCTTGATCAGGTCGTTCTGGGTCGTGCCCTGGAGCAAGCGACGATCCGCGCCCTGCTCATCGGCCAGCGCCACGTACAGCGATAAGAGCCACGCCGCCGGGGCATTGATCGTCATCGAGGTGTTCATGCGGTCGAGGGGAATGCCCTCGAACAGCGTCTTCATGTCGCCCAGATGCCCGATCGGCACGCCGACCTTGCCCACCTCGCCACGCGCCAGCACGTGGTCGGCGTCGTAACCGGTCTGGGTCGGCAGATCGAAGGCCACCGACAGGCCCGTTTGCCCCTTGGCCAGGTTCGCCCGATAGAGCGCGTTGGACTTGGCCGCCGTCGAGTGCCCCGCATAGGTGCGGAAGATCCAGGGCGCGTCGCGCTCATGCTGGAAGGGCTTGGACATGGAAACGGGCCTCCTGACTGCTGCAACGCACAAGCGGCTCCCCCGGCCACTTCGCTGCGATGCAAAAATGTTCTTGCACGTTTCGCGGTCTTGTCACACGGTCATGCCCGCGCGGCAAGCGTTCAGCAGGGCTTTGAGGCATGCTGTTGCGCAAAAACCGCGCAGACAGACGGGTTCGTGGCAGGGCTTCCCCCCGCTCTCCGATCGGCCCGCGAACGAATGGTCGAGGCCGTTCGTTACTGCATCGCAACATCAAGTGCTCCGGGGAGCTCGCCATATGACCGTCGCCACGCTCGAGCCTAAGGCCGTGGAAAAGGACCTCTACGAAATCGGCGAGATTCCGCCGCTCGGCCACGTGCCCGAAAAGATGTACGCCTGGGCCATCCGCAAGGAGCGCCACGGCCCGCCGGCCAGCGCCATGCAGGTCGAAGTGGTCCCCACCTGGGAGATCGGCGAGGACGAGGTTCTGGTCCTCGTGATGGCCGCGGGCGTCAACTACAACGGCGTCTGGGCCGCGCTCGGCGAGCCCGTCTCCACCCTCGACGGCCACAAGCACCCCTACCATGTGGCGGGTTCGGACGCGTCCGGCATCGTCTGGAAGGTCGGCCGCAAGGTGAAGCGCTGGAAGGTGGGCGACGAGGTCGTCATCCACTGCAACCAGGACGACGGCGACGACGAGGAGTGCAACGGCGGCGACCCGATGTACTCGTCCAGCCAGCGCATCTGGGGCTACGAGACCCCGGACGGCTCCTTCGCCCAGTTCTGCCGGGTGCAGTCGCGCCAGCTGATGCCGCGCCCCCGCCACCTGACCTGGGAAGAGGCGGCCTGCTACACCCTCACCCTCGCCACCGCCTACCGCATGCTCTTCGGCCACAAGCCGCATGAGCTGAAGCCCGGCCAGAACGTGCTGGTGTGGGGCGCCTCGGGCGGCCTCGGCGTCTTCGCCACCCAGCTCGCCTCCGTCGTCGGCGCCAACGCCATCGGCGTCGTCTCCTCCGAGGACAAGCGCGACTTCGTCATGAGCATGGGCGCCAAGGCCGTGCTGAACCGCAACGACTTCAACTGCTGGGGCCAGCTGCCGACCGTCAACGGACCGGACTTCAACGACTACATGAAGGAGAACCGGAAGTTCGGTAAGGCCATCTGGGACATCACCGGCAAGCGTGACGTCGACATGGTCTTCGAGCACCCGGGCGAGTCGACCTTCCCGGTTTCGGTGTTCCTGGTGAAGCGCGGCGGCATGGTGGTCATCTGCGCCGGCACCACCGGCTACAACCTGACCATGGACGCCCGCTTCCTGTGGATGCGCCAAAAGCGCGTCCAGGGCTCCCACTTCGCCAACCTGATGCAGGCCTCGGCCGCCAACCAGCTGGTCATCGACCGCCGCATCGACCCGGCGCTGTCGGAAGTCTTCCCGTGGGAAGACATCCCCGCCGCCCACGAAAAGATGCGCGCCAACAAGCACTTGCCGGGCAACATGGCGGTGCTGGTCACCGCGCAGCGTCCGGGCCTGCGCACCTTCGAAGAGGTGCAGGAGCTGTCGGGCAAGAAGGCCTGAGGCTCGTTCCTTAACCCGATCATCCCCGCGAAAGCGGGGACCCAGGTTTTTTTGGTACCTGGAGTGCGTCCGCGCATTTCATAAAAAGCCTAGGTTCCCGCTTTCGCGGGAATGAGCGGATGTGAGGGGCTGATGGCGGAACCCTGGTGGCGCGGCGCGGTCGTCTACCACGTCTATGTCCGCAGCTTCTTCGACTCCAACGGCGACGGTCAGGGCGACTTGCCCGGCGTCGAGGCCAAGCTCGAATACATCAAGTCTCTGGGCGTCGACGCGGTATGGCTCTCGCCCATCCACCCCTCGCCCAACCGCGACTGGGGCTACGACGTCGCCGACTATGAGGCGATCCAGCACGACTACGGCACGTTGGCGGACTTCGAGCGGTTGCTGAACGCCGCCCACGCCAAGGGCCTGAAGGTCATCCTCGACGAGGTGCTGGCCCACACCTCCGACGAGCACGCCTGGTTCCGCGATTCCATGCGCCGGGGCGAGAAGGCCGACTGGTACGTCTGGGCCGATCCGGGCGAAGACGGGACCGCGCCGAACAACTGGCTCTCAGCGTTCGGCGGTCCGGCCTGGGCCTACCAACCGGCGCGGCGCCAGCACTACCACCACAAGTTCCTGCGCCAGCAGCCGAAGCTGAACTGGCGCAACCCGGACGCCCGCGCCGCCGCGCTAGGCGTCCTCGACTTCTGGCTGGCCAAGGGCGTCGACGGCTTCCGCCTCGACGTCGCCAACGCCTACCTCCACGACGAGGCGCTGACGAACAATCCGGCCATTCCCGTGCCTGAGCGCACCAAGTGGCACTGGAGCCACGCCGCCAACCTGCAAGCCCACTTCAACGACTCCAACCTCGAGGAGAACGTCGAGGCGCTGGACGCCGTCCGCCGCGTCGTCGAGCGCTACGACGACCGCTTCGTCTTCGGCGAGTTCTCGGAGGAAGCCGGCCGCTGCGGCGGCTTCGCGGCCTCCGACGAGGGCCTGCACGCCGGTTATTCCTTCCCTCTGCTAATCGCCAACAAGCTCGGCCCCGACTTCATCCGCAAACACTTCGCGGAACTCGCCGAGCACGCCGACCACTGGCCCTGCATCAGCTTCTCCAACCACGACGTCCCGCGCACCCCGACGCGCTTCGGCGGCAAGGACGCTCCGCCCGAACTGGCAAGGATGATGCTGGCGCTGCTCCTCTGCCTGCGCGGCACGACGCTGCTCTACCAGGGCGAGGAACTCGGCCTCCCCGAAGCCGACCTCACCCGCGAGCAGCTGCGCGACCCGGTCGGCGACCTCTACTGGCCCGTCCACAAGGGCCGCGACGGCTGCCGCACGCCGATGCCGTGGAGCGGCGCGCCCAACCACGGCTTCACCACCGGCGCGCCATGGCTTCCCGCCGCCCCTGAACACGCCGGCCTTACCGTCGAGGCGCAGGAGGCGGACCCGAACTCGACGCTGGCGCTGGCCCGCGAACTGATCGCGCTCCGGCGTGACAGGCCGGCGCTCCGACTGGGCGAAATCCAGTTTCGCGAAGTGTCTAGCCCAGTTCTCGCGTTCGACCGCGACGAAGTTCTGTGCGCCTTCAATATGAGCGCCGAGACGATCGAGCTTCCCACTGAGGGACAGACGCTCATCGAACGCAGGGGCCCTTACGCCTTCCGCATAGCATCACTCTAATCCGCTCATCCCGACGAAAGTCGGGACCCAGGTCTGTCCAGTCAGCACTTCGCTGGAAAGTACTGGGTCCCGACTTTCGTCGGGATGAGCGGTGGAAGGTTGCTAGGGCAACAACCCGCACCCTAAGCTCCACCGAAAGGGAGAGGGGCCATGTGGAAGCGGATTGGCTTGGTCGGTCTGGCGGCCGTGGTGCTGCTGGTCGCCGTCGTCATCTATCGCACCGAGACCTACGAGCCGCCGGCCGCCGTCGACCTCTCGGCGGTGAAGCTCGCGCCCGCCTCGCCTGTCGATGTGCAGAAGGCCGCCGCCCGCCTCGGCGAGGCGGTCCGCTTCCGCACCATCAGCAACCAGAACCCCGCCGACAACGACTGGACCCAGTGGGACCAGCTGCACGCCTGGCTGCAGGTAACCTACCCCGCCGCTCACGCCGCCATGACCCGCGAGGTCGTGGCCGGACACGGCCTCGTCTACACTTGGACCGGCTCCGACGCCGCGCTCGCCCCCATCGTGCTGATGGCCCACCAGGATGTGGTGCCGGTCACGCCGGGCACTGAGGGCGACTGGACCCACCCGCCCTTCGACGGCGTGGTCGCCAACGGCGCCGTCTGGGGCCGGGGCTCCATCGACGACAAGGGCTCGCTGGTCACCCTGTTCGAAGCCACCGAGGCGCTGGCCGCCTCCGGCTTCAAGCCGCGTCGCACGGTGATCATCGTCTCCGGCCACGACGAGGAGCGCGGCGGCACGGGCGCCAAGGAGGCCGCGGCGCTGGTCAAGGCGCGCCACGGACAGGCCGAGTGGGCGCTGGATGAAGGCCTCGCCGTCATCGACAACTTCCCGATGGTCGGCGCGCCTGTCGCGCTCGTCGGCGTCGGCGAGAAGGGCTACGCCACCCTCCAGATCACGGCTCCCGCCGTCGGCGGCCACTCTTCGGCCCCGCCGAAGGAGACCGGCGTCGAGACGCTGGCGAAGGCCGTGCTCGCCATCACCGGCAAGCCCTACCCGATGCGCTTCGAAGGCCCGGGCGCCCAGACGGTGAAGGCCATCGCGCCCAAGGCCGGCTACCTCGCCCGCATGGCGGCGGCCAACAGCTGGCTGTTCGGCCCGCTGCTGGTTCAGCAGATCGGGGCGACGCCCGCCGGCGCCTCGACCCTGCACACCACCATCGCGCCGACCATGCTGAAGGGCAGCCCCAAAGAGAACGTGCTGCCGCAGGACGCCACCGCCTGGATCAACTACCGGATCATGCCCGGCCAGACGCGCAACTCGGTGATGGCCGACGCCAAACGGGCCGTCGGCGACCTGAAGGTGGAGTTGGCCTGGGGCGCCGAGGGCGGCAATCCCTCGCCGGTCTCCTCGACCACCTCCGACGGCTGGAAGACAATCGCCGCGCTGGCCTCGGACGACGGCAGGCTGACCGTGGCGCCCGGCCTCGTCACCGCCGCCACGGACAGCCGTTACATGGTCGGCGTGGCCAAGGACGTCTACCGCTTCCAGCCGCTGGTCGCCTCCATCGACGACTTCGCCATGATCCACGGCACCGACGAGCACATCAGCGTCGCCAACCTCGAACGGATGGTGCGCTTCTATCAGCGCCTCATCCAGACGGCCGCCAGCTAGTTGCGTCCTTCGACACGGCGCTACGCGCCTGCTCAGGATGACCAACTCAGAGATAGTCATGGTGAGCAGGGCCGTCGGCCCGTGTCGAACCACGCAAGGCCTTCGCGACGCGCCACCCGACGGTTATGGAGAGGCTATGGCGGATGATGCTTCGAGATCGGCGAAGGCGACCCAGAAGTTCGGGACCGGCTTCCTGCATGACATCTGGTACTTCGCCGCGCTCGGCTCGGACCTGAAGCCCGGCAAGCTGCAACGCTATGAACTGCTCGGCGAACCGGTGCTGCTGGGCCGCACGCACAAGGGCGAGGTCTACGCGCTCCGCGACATCTGCCCCCACCGCGCCGCGCCGCTGTCGGCCGGGCGGCTGGTCGAGGACACCGTCGAGTGCCCCTACCACGGCTGGCGCTTCCGCACGGACGGCGCCTGCGCGGCCATCCCCTCGCTGGTCGACGATCAGCAAATGGACGTCAGTCGCATCCGCGTGCGCCGCTATCCGGCCCGTGAGAGCCAGGGCCTGGTCTTTGTCTGGATGAGCTCCGATCCCCGCTTCGATGGCGAGCCGCCGATCCCGCCGCCGACCTTCGAGGGCGTCGTGGGTGGTGCGCCCAAGCTCGTCGACCGCATGGAGTTCGAGGCGCACATCGACCACGCCGTCGTCGGCCTCATGGACCCCGCGCACGGGCCCTACGTCCACCAGCAATGGTGGTGGCGCTCCAAGCATAGCCAGCACGAGAAGGCCAAGAAGTTCGAGCCGCGCG
Source organism: uncultured Caulobacteraceae bacterium (assembly GCA_946482375.1). Next base: position 6,566 of record CAMLRH010000070.1, read on the forward strand.
AGGCCGGCTTCGCCATGGTCCGCCACGAGCCGTCGAAGAACTCCCGCGCCTACGCCATCCTCGGCGGCGAGCCGCTGACCGAGATCACCTTCCGCCTGCCCGGCCTGCGCTGGGAGCACGTCACGGTCGGCAAGCGGCAGGTGCTGTCGCTGACCTGCCTGACGCCGGTGACCGAGGCGAAGACCCGCATCACCCAGCTGGTCTGGTCAGACCACCCGGCCTTCTTCTTCCTGAAGCCTTTCATCGCCGCCGGGGCGCGCGCCTTCCTGCGTCAGGACGGCGACATGGTGAACCTGCAGAACCAGGGCCTGCGTTACGACCCCACACTTCTGTGGATCGACGACGCCGACAAGCAGGCCAAGTGGTACCAGCAGCTCAAGCGCGAATGGGCGTCGGCCGCGCGCGAGGGGCGTGAGTTCAACAACCCGGTGGAAGCCACCGTTCTCAGGTGGCGCTCATAATTCCCGTCATCCCGGCCGCAGCGAAGCGGAGAGCCGGGACCCAGAGGCCGGTGCACTAACTCCTGGGTCCCGGATCGGCCTTCGGCCGTCCGGGATGACGGGAAGGATCAGGCCTTGTTCTGGTCCGGATCGCCCGGGCCGACGAAAACCACCTTCACGCCCTTCTGCACCGCCCGCGCCAAGGTCAGCGCGTCCCAGTTGGTCAGGCGCACACAGCCGTGGCTGGCGGTCTTGCCGACCTTGTTCGGCTCCGGCGCGCCATGGATGCCGTAGGTGTCCTTGGAGAGGTCGATCCAGACGAGGCCCACCGGATTGTTCGGCCCGGCCGGGATGGTCAGCTTGCCCGCCGACTTGTCGCCGAAGTTCAGCTTGGCCGGATCGTAGTTCCACACCGGGTCGGTGTGGACCGACAGCACTTCCCATTCGCCGGCCGGCGTCGGCATATCTTCCGAGCCGACCGTCGCCGGATAGACCGCCACCAGCTTGCCGCCCTGATCGAAGGCGCGCAGTTCACGCTCGGCTTTATCCACTTCGATCCGCGCCACGTGCGGCAGCGCCGCGGCCATCGGCGCGACGACCAGGATCTTCGTCCCCGCCTTCGAGAAGTCGGCGTCCGGATTCAGCGCCTTAAGCAGCGCCTCATCCATGTGGAACTTCTCTGCCAGCGCCTCGGACGGGCTCGTGTAGGAAAGCTTCTCCAGCTTCGCCATGCCCTTGTAGTCGCTGGGCTGGGGCAGCTTCTCCAGGTACGGCCCCTGCGCATCGGTGTCGTTGATCACGTAGTCCTGCATCACAGGCTGCTGGTCCTTCGCCAGCGCCGCAAACGCCTGCGCGTCGAGCTGGCCGTCGGAGGGCATGCCGTTGGCCTTCTCGAACGCCGCCAGCGCCTGGCGGAAGTTCTCGCCCGGCTTGCCGTCGATGACGCCGGGACCGAAGTGGGCGCGGTCGAGCATCACCTGCGCCTTGATCAGCAGGTTGCGCTGCTGGTCGCCGGTCAGACCGTCGGCGAACTGCGCCTGGTCGATCGGCTGCGCCAGCGGGTTGGCCGAAGCGGTGATCGTCGGCGCGGCGGGGACGGCCGGGACGGGGTTGGCGGCGGGCTGCGGCGCCGGTGTGTTCTCGGCCGGCTCATAGCAGGCGGCGAGGCTGAGGGCGGCGGCTACGGCGAGGATCGGGCGCATCGACGGGTACTCCGGAAGGTCGAGGGTCAAAGACCTAAGCCACTTGCCTGCCCGCAGTTCCCGGAAGCCTCACCGCAGCTTGCGCGTTATCTTCCGCTCAGTGGGATGGAGATGCGATGTTCCGGGTGCGGGACAAATGGGTGGCGCTCGCGGGTGTCACGGGCGCGGCGGTTCTAGCGGTGTACTGGACGGCCAGCACGCCGACCCGGGACGACGTCGTCGCGCCGACCCCAACCCCCGCCGAGGAGGCCGCGCCCAGCCTTCGCCGCGGCGAACTGCGCGACCCCTGGGGCACGGAGAACTGCGCCGAGGCCCGCTACGCCCACGCCGCCTTCGAGAACGCGAAAAGCCTGAACAGTCTCAACTGGGCGCCCTTCCGGCGTCCCGAACGCGGCTGGGACATCTACGCCGAGTTGATCGGGGCAGAGATCGGCACCCGCTGTGGTCCCAGGACCCCGGGCTATGCCTCGGCGCTCGCCCGCTGGCAGCGCGAGCGTGGGCTGTCGGTGACCGGCCAGATGGACGCCGAAACATTCGCCTTCATGAAAGGCGTTTGGCAGGAGGCGCGGCCGTTCGTACGCCGTTCCGGCGGTTGTCCGAACCCGCCCAACGAGGCGATCCTGACCAGCGGCCGCCCCGGCGAGGGGTACGGCGGCAAGCACGTCCAGCTCCTGCCCGGCGCCTTCGACGCCTATCGCAGGATGGTCGCTGACGCGAAGCGCGAAAACCCGGAGATCGCCCGTGACCCGCGCTACCTGCAGATCTTCTCGGCCTACCGCAGCCCGTCCTATGACGCCGCCCGCTGCGCGCGCGACGGCAACTGCAACGGCATCGTCCGGGCCAGGTGCTCGCCCCATCGGACGGCCCGGGCCATGGACCTCTACGTCGGCCAGGCGCCCGGCTACGGCCCCGACTCCACGGCCGACCCGAACCGCCTGGTCATGTCCAAGTCGCCGGCCTACCGCTGGCTCGTCGCCAACGCGCACCGCTACGGCTTCGTCCCCTACGCCTTCGAGCCCTGGCATTGGGAGTGGATCGGCACGACGCAGGTCGCTAACGAAGGCTGATGGCAAGTTTCACAAGTCACGATGGCGTCGAGATCGCCTACGACGACGTCGGTCCGCGCGAGGGCCGCGCCGCCCTTCTGGTGCACGGCTTCACCTCCAACCGCAACGAGGCCTGGAAGCGCACCGGCTGGTACGCCGCCTTCGAGCGTCGCGGACAGCGCCTCGTCGCCATGGATCAGCGCGGCCACGGCGAGAGCGGCAAGCCACAGGACCCCAACGCCTACGACCGCGAGAAGTTGGTCGGCGACGTCATCGCGCTGATGGACCACCTGGGCCTGAACCAGGTGGACCTGTTCGGCTATTCGATGGGCGCGCGGGTGTCGCTGGCGGTGGCGCGAGACCATCCCGACCGCGTCGCCAACCTCATCATCGGCGGCGTCGGCGGCAACGCCCTGACCCCGTCGGGCGCGGGCGAACTGCTGGCTCAGGCCATGGAGGCCGACGACCCGGCCACCATCGACAACCCGCTGATGCAGAGCTTCCGTCAGTTCGCCGACGAGCAGGGCGAGGACCGGCTGGCGCTGGCGGCCATGGTGCGCGGCAAGTCCGCCCCGCTGACGGAGGACGACCTCTTCGCGCTGCGCATGCCCGTCCTCGTCGCCGCCGGTACGGGCGACCATCTGGCCGGCGACCCGCAGGGCCTCGCCGACCACATTCCCGGCGCCCACGCCGTGCGACTGCCCGGCTGCGACCACTTCAACGCCATCCCGCACGCGCTGCTCAAGGCCGCGGTGTTCGACTTCCTCGACGGCTACCTGGACTTCCCCGGCTAGTTACCCAGCATGTAGGGCCCGCCCTTTTCCAGCGCCTTCTTCCAGGCGGGGCGAGCGTGCAGGCGCTCGATCCACGCGGCGAGGTTGGGATAGGCGGGCAGCTTGCCGAACGCCTTGGCGACCTCGGCGACGAAGCTCATCT
>CAMLRH010000071.1 GCA_946482375.1 uncultured Caulobacteraceae bacterium
GCAGTACGGGCTGTCGGCCTACGACGCCGGCGTGCTGATCGCCGACCAGGACCGGGCGGACTATTTCGAGACGGCCGCCAAGGGTCGCGACGCCAAGCTGGTCGCCAACTGGGTGACCAACGAACTGGCGGCGCGGCTGGCCAAGGACGGCCACGAAATCTCGCTGTCGCCGATCCCGCCGCAGGACATCGCCCAGCTCGTCGAGCTGATCGAGAACGGCTCCATCTCCTCGAAGATCGCCAAGCAGGTGTTCGAGCACATGTGGGCAGGCGAGGGGCGTCCGGCCGAGGTGGTCGAGAAGCACGGCCTGCTGCAGGTCAGCGACACCGGCGCCATCGAGGCCATCGTCGACAAGCTGATCGCCGCCAACCCCGGCCAGGCCGAGGCGGTGAAGGCGAAGCCCCAAGCTATCGGCTGGTTCGTCGGCCAGGTGATGCGCGAGACCGGCGGCAAGGCCAACCCGGGGGCCGTCAACGAGATCCTGAAGGCTAAGCTCGGCCTCTAGGGTCCAGACTCAATTGGCCGACGTAAGTTGCTGCACGAAATCAGTGGGATAACCCTCACTGTCATCCCGGACGGCCCGAAGGGACGATCCGGGACCCAGGGGCCGCGCCTGTGACTCCTGGGTCCCGGCTCTCCGCGCTTCGCGCTACGGCCGGGATGACGGGAGTTTTGGCGTCGGCTTATTGAGTACGGACCCTAGGCCCCATATCGTCATCACCCGGCGAAGTCCGGGTGACCCAAGCGGTATTGCGTGACTTTCGCCCGCTGCTTGGGTCCCCCGGATCGCCTGCGGCGACCGTGGGATGACGCGCGGGTGGGGCTAGCGGAGGATGTCCGCGATCACCTCGGCGATCAGGCCCGTGCGGGTCTGGGCGAGGTAGACGTCGTTGCCGACGCGGACCCAGCGGTAGCCCGGGGGCGGCTGACGCAGGTCATAACGGCCGTAGTCGTTCAGGTAGTAGTTGCGGTTGACGTAGTAGTCCCGCGGCAGGCGCGCGCCCACGTCATAGTCCCAGGTCTTCTTGTACTGACCCGGAGGCATGCCGCCCGGCTTCTTGGCGAGGCCCGGAGGCGTCCAGTTCTGCTGGACCCACATCTGCTGACGTTCGTCCCAGCGCATCTGGTTGACGTCGTTCTTCTTGGGCTTGGCGTCGGCCGCGCTGGCGAGCGCAAGGGCCGCGCCGGCGGCGACGATGGCCGCGATCATCTTGGAATTCATAGCTTTTTCTCCCTTTCGTCGGGCCCGTCCGACCCTTCCGAAATCGGCCGCTCCTCATCGTCAGAGGCGCGGTTCACGCTTACATGAAACGCTTTCCGGCCTGAACAACGCCTGAACGCGAACGGTGTTCTGTCTTGCGTGGGCGGGATGGGCCGCCCAAGTTGCGAAAGACCACTCTCAAGGGACGATACCATGACCAAGCCGATCGAGCTGCACTACTGGCCCACGCCCAACGGCTGGAAGGTTTCGATCGCGCTGGAAGAGATGGAGCTGCCCTACGAGCTGAAGCCGGTGAACATCGGCAAGGGCGAGCAGTTCACGCCGAAGTTTCTCTCCATCAGTCCCAACAATCGCATGCCGGCCATCGTCGACCCCGAGGGGCCGGACGGCAAGCCGATCAGCGTCTTCGAGAGCGGCGCCATCCTGCAGTACCTCGGCCGCAAGTCGGGAAAGTTCTACGGCGACAGCGAGCGCAACCGCGTCGAGATCGACCAGTGGGTCTTCTGGCAGATGGCCAATCTGGGGCCGATGGCGGGAAACACCCACCACTTCCGCCAGTACGCCCCGAGCTTCATGAAGGACCAGCGTCAGGTGTCTTACGGCGCCATTCGCTTCACGAATGAGACAAATCGTCTCTACGGCGTGCTCGACAAGCAGCTGGAGGGCAAGGACTTCGTTTGCGGCGACTATTCCATCGCCGACATGGCCATCTGGCCTTGGGTGGTGCCGTGGAAGAACCAGGGCCAGAACCTCGACGATTTCCCCAATATCAAGGGGTGGTACCAGCGGGTCATCGACCGGCCGGGGGCGCAGAAGGGCTTTGGGCTCGGCGCAGAGCTTAGAAGGGGCGGTCTGCAATCGTCCGGCAAGGAAGCCGAACAGGCCCGCGCGGTGCTGTTCGGCCAGCGGGCGCGCTGACTACCCAATATGAGGAAAGCCCAACAGGGCATTTAACCATATGTTCAGGCAGCGTTTGATTTCCTGAGTCCCATAAAAGGCGAGCTGTCCATTCCGGCCAGTTCGAAATGATGGGATGCGAAACGATGCTGGCGACAGTGGAAGCCCTTTCGGGCCTGCCGACGCCGCCCCTGAATGCTAGCGGAGACGAGCTGTTCCGGATGGGACTTCTCTACTCCACTGGCCAAGGCGGTGCTCCGCTCGATTACGTCTGTGCCCACATGCTTTTCAACCTCGCCGCCATGCGCGGGTCCGTCGAGGCCAAGGTCTACCGCAAGGAGATCAGCCAGGAGATGGACATCGAGGATATCGCCGAGGCCCAGCGCCAGGCCCGTGAGTGGCTGGCGCACGCCTGACGCCCTTTGCGCTGTTGACCCGGGCGCAAGGGGAGGGCAAACGACCCCGGCGCCTGGAGACGTGGCCGAGAGGCTGAAGGCAACGGTTTGCTAAATCGTCATACCCCTAAAGGGTATCGTGGGTTCGAATCCCACCGTCTCCGCCACTTTCCTTCTAATTAATTCAACAACTTGGCGGGCGAAAGTCTGCTGAAGCGCCGCCTATGACCCCTCGGCACAGGTGGTTTGTAGGCAGGTCGCTCTGTCCTGGCCGCTCGCGCTGGCAAGATCGCCGGTGAAAGCGAGGAGGCCCCTGGATGACGACCGGCTTCAGTGTCCCGCTGTCGCCCAGCGGGCGCTCGGCGACAGCGCCGACACCGCCCTGGCACTATGTCGGCGACTATCTGGCCATCGAGTACGAAGCCGACCCGGCCGCCGTCGCCGAGCTGCTGCCGCCGGGTATGAGCCTGGGCGAGGACGCCGGGAAGTGCGCGGTGTTCTTTTCCGACTGCCAGTACGCCACCGACGGCGGTGACGAGGTCTTCGAGCCCGCCGTCAGCCAGTACCGCGAGTGCCTGGTGGTCGCGGCGGCGGTGTTCGAGGGCAAGCCGGCGGCCTTCATGCCCTACATCTTCGTCGACAACGACAACTCGATGGTGCGCGGCCTGATCCAGGGTATGCCCAAGCAGCTGGCGGCCGTGCGCATGACCCGCGCCTACGAGGTTCAGAACCCCGCCGCCGGCTTCGTCGGCGAAGGCGGAAGGTTCGGCGCCACCCTGACCCACCGCGACCGGCGTCTGGCCGAAGCCCGCATCGTGCTGCAGTCGAAGACCGATCGCGCGCCGAACAGGATGATGGCGCGGCTGATCAACCGCCGCCACATGCCCGACCTCGAGAAGACCAACCACGCCCGCCCGCTGGTGGATCAGCTGGTGCGGCAGAAGACCCGCGACATCGTCCTCTCCGACATCTGGACCGGCCCGGCCGAACTGTCGGTCTTCGACTCGCCGACGCATGAGCTTGGGCGGCTGAAGCCCGTGAAGGTCGGCGCCGGGTATCGCTACACCTTCGCCATGACCATCGACGATCTCTCGGTCGTCGCCGACCTGACGGGCTGACGGTGGCGCCGAACGCGCTCAGCGTGGAAGGCCTGAGGGCCTCGGCGCGCCGGCGCCTGCCCAGACTGGTTTTCGAGTTCATCGACGGCGGCGCGGACGACGAGATCACCCTTCGCCGAAACCGCGAGGCGCTGGACGCCATCGCCTTCAATCCACGCGTCGCGGTCGATATCTCGAAGCGCACGCTGGCGACGACGATGCTGGGTGGCCCCGCGGCCATGCCGCTGGCGATTTCGCCCACGGGGATGTCCTCGGTGGCCTGGCCTAACGGCGACATCGCGCTGGCCGAGGCGGCCAAGGCGCAGGGCATTCCCTTTACGCTGAGCACGCAATCGAGCTTGACGCTGGAAGCGGTCGCCCGGGTGGGTGGGCGGCTGTGGTTCCAGACCTATCCGTTCCGTGACCGTGGACTCGTCGCCTCGCTGGCCAAGCGCGCGCTGGACGCCGGCTACGACGCGTTGGTCCTGACCGTAGACGTCACGGTCGCGGCCAACCGCGAGAAGGACCGCCGCAACGGCTTCGACCTGCCGCTGAAGATCACGCCGCGGCTGGCGTTTGACGTCGCGGCGCATCCGGCCTGGGCGTTCGATGTGCTGCGTCATGGCGTTCCCCACTCCGCCAATGTGCCCGGTGCGGTGATCTTCAATCGGAGCGGCGTCGATTCGACGCTGGCCGGGACGATCATCGATTCCGCGTCCAACTGGGACGATCTGGCCTACTTCCGCGACGTCTGGCCAAAGGCGCTGGCGATCAAGGGGGTCATGTGCGCCGAAGACGCCGCGCGGGCGGTCGCGCTCGGATTCGATGGCGTCATCGTCTCAAACCACGGCGGTCGCCAACTCGACGGCGCGCCATCGACCATCGAAGTCCTGCCGGAGGTCGTGGCCGCCGTCGGAGCCAAAGCCGAGGTGCTGATGGACAGCGGCGTGCGCCGCGGCTCCGACATCGCCAAGGCGCTGGCGCTTGGGGCCAGAGGCGTGATGTTCGGGCGCCCGACCCTTTACGGCCTGGCGACCGCTGGACAGCCGGGCGCCGAACACGCCCTGAAGCTGGTGCGCGCGGAACTGCATCGGACGCTATCGCTGATCGGCTGTCCGAATGTCGCCGACCTCGGTCCAGCTAACCTTCGAGGGAACTGAGATGGAGCGTCTGCTCTCCGACGCCGCCGTGTCGCGGGCCGCCGAGCAACTGGTGCGGGCGCGGCGGAACGGCGAGCTTCCGGCGCGGCTCGACGAGGATTGCCGTCCGAGGGGGCATGGGGACGCCTGCGCCATCTTCCTGCGCACGGCCGAACTGCTGGAAGAGCCCATCGTCGGGTGGAAGATCGGTTACTCGTCGCGCTCCGGAAAGCTGACCCTTGGCCCAGTCCTGGGCTCCCTGCTGTTCGCCGACGGCGCCGTCGTGCGCGATGGCCCGGCCAGCGTCATCGCCATCGAAGGCGAGATGAGCGTGACCATGCGGTGCGCGCCGAAATCTGCCGAGCGAGCCGCGGTCATCGAGGCGATTGCCTCGGCTCATCCGTCCATCGAGCTGGTCGCGCCGCGTTTTCGCGACATCGCCGGCATCTCGCCGTTCGAGGCCGAAGCCGACTGCGGCATCAACGGAGGCCTCATCCTTGGCGAGGGGCGGCCGTTCGTTCCCGAGCTGCTGGAGCCGGCCAGGGCGGTCGCGGTCATTGATGGCCGCACCGAAGTCGATGAAGCCGGTCGCCCGGTCGAGCCGGACGCCATCGAGGCCATCGCCTGGATCGCCAAAACGCTGGAAGCGGCGGGCGCGCCTCTGCAGCCCGGCCACGTCATCGCCACCGGGGCCAGGACCGGGCTTGTGCGGCTGCAGGGCGGGCGCGAGGTCGCGGTCGAACTCGGCGGCCTTGGACGTGTTTCGGCGACGATCGACCGTTAGACCAGCGCTGTCCGGTAGAGTTCGAGCAGCGCCGCCCAGGCGCGCTCGGCTTCGGCCGGGTTGTAGGCGGCGTTGTCGGGCACGCACCAACCGTGGTCGCCGTCGTAAACCTCGACCACCGCCGACCGGCCAGTCGAGGCGAAGGTCTGGCGCAGGGTTGTCTTGGCCTCGGGTTCCTTCGCATCATCGTTCCGGGCGATGGCGACGAGGTAGCGGGCGTTGCTGCGGCCGATCATCAGGTGCGGACTGTTGGTCCCGGCGACAACGAGGCCGCCGCCGTGGAAGGATCCGACGGCCGCCACCCGGTCGGGCCGCACATCGGCGGTGCGAAAGGCCAGCGGACCGCCCATGCAGTAGCCCTGAGTACCGACCTTGGCGTCCGACGTCTGGGGCAGGCCGTCGAGGTAGGTCACGAACGCATCGGCGTCCCGCGTCACACCTCCGGGCGTGAAGGTGCTCCGCAACGCCATGCGTCCGTCGCGGTCGAGCGCCTGGACCTGGGCGACCGTAGCCGCGCGGTAGAAGGGGTTCACGACAAGAACGGTGTAGCCGCTGCCGGCCAGTCTGCGGCCCATGTCGCGCATCGCCGGCCGCAATCCGCCGATGTCCGGCCAGAACAGCACGCCCGGCCAGCTTCCCGAACCTTGCGGATGGAACAGGGCGGCCTCCGCCGTCCCGTCCAGCGTCGTCACGGTAACCTCGCGCTCGGCGATGGCGGGCGGTCCGGGCCGCGCGGTCGCGCATCCGGTCACCGCTAGGCCTGTCGCGGCGGCCGCGAGCGCGGCGAACCGGCGGCGACTAAGGTCGGTGTAGGGGACGATGCCCCGGTCTCCTTTCCCGCACATCGGTCTTCCTCCAGGTGATGCGGGAGAGGAACGCGCGGATGTGGAAAAAGGCGAAGCTTGCCTTAGCGCGCGACGTACTTCGTTCCGTTGAAGCGGAAGATGGGGAACGGGCCGAAGCCCGGGCCGCCCACCTCGATGTCGGGCCAGCCGTTGCTCTTCGTCTTGTGTTCCAGCGCCACACCAACCTCGTCGAGCAGCACGGTCCAGCCGGTGGGCTTGCGGGTCAGCAGGACGGTGGCCTGCCCCGTGGCCCCGTAGCAGAAGCTGCTGCTCTCGACGATCCAGGCTTCGGGCGCGCCGTCACCGTTGAGGTCGGCGACCTCCAGCGTCCCGTACATGTGCGAGGTGCTCGGGTCCTCGCGGCAGCGCGTCCAGCCTTCTGGCCAATGCCGGAAGCCCGCAGCCTGGAAGGCCGCGGCGCGCTCGGTTGTGCTGAGGTTGATCGGCGCGGCCTGGGCCGACGTCGCGGCGAGCGCCAGCAGGGCGCATAGGCTGAGTGTCTTCATCGCCACCTCCCTTGGCGGCGGAGCCTGCGCCTCCGCGCGTTAGCCGTCCAGCGCCTCGTCGCCAAAACGTGATCGGACGGTCACTCGGGTGACACCCGCTTTGGGTATAAGCTTGGCAGCAGAGAGGAGGGTGAGAAGATGCTTCACCTCATTGATGTCACACCCGCGCAGGGCGGCTGGACGGTGAGTTCGAACACTTTCGCCAACCCCATGGCGTTCCTGTCCGGGGCCAAGGCCGAAGCCGCCGCCCGCAGCCTGGCCGAGAAGATCACCCGCAGGGGTGAACTGGCCGAGATCCGCGTATTCTTGCGTGACGGCACGCTGGCGGGCAGTTCCGTGGCCCGGCTGGTCTAGCCGCGAGCGCCATTCGCGGCCTAGGTTGGCTGCATGGACCAGATCGACGTTACGAATAACGAAGAGGACGGCCGTCTCGAGGTGAAACTCAATGGCGAGACGGCCTTCGCCGAGTACCGCGTCACCGGCGGCGGCATCATCTTTCCGCATACCGTCGTGCCGGAGGCTTTCGAGGGTCGCGGCATCGGCAGCGCGCTCGTCCGGGCGGGGCTGAAGATGGCGAAGGACATGGACCTGCCGGTCATTCCGACCTGCACCTTCTTCGCGGGCTGGATCGCCAAGCACCCCGAGTTCATCGAGCAGGTGCACCCGCGCTTTCGGGACCGGGTCACGGCCTGATCCCAAACCGCTCATCCCCGCGAAAGCGGGGACCTCGAAGCCGAGCGCTCCTTGTTGGGATTCCCGCTTTCGCGGGAATGAGCGGAGATTTGCTAGCCGGCCTGTGCCGAGTAGCCTTCCTCGACCAGCGCGTCGCCGGCTTCGTCGATGTCCATCATCTTGAGCAGGCGGGCGCGGGCGCGGTTTACGCGGCTCTTGATGGTGCCGAGCGCGCAGCCGCAGACCTCGGCGGCTTCCTCGTAGGTGAGGCCCGCCGCGCCGACGAGGATCAGGGCCTCGCGATGCTCGTCGGGGAGCTCGTCCAGCGCCTTGCGCAGCGAACCCAGCGCCACGCTCCAATCCTGCGTCGGTCCGACCGCCAGGCTGGCGGCGAAGATGCCGTCGGGGTCGGCGGTCTCGCGGCGGCGACGGACGGCGGCGGTGTAGTAGGTGTTGCGCAGGATCGTGAACAGCCAGGCGCGCAGGTTGGTGCCGGGCTCGAACTTGTCGCGGTGGGCCCAGGCCTTGATGAGGGTCTCCTGGACAAGGTCGTCGGCGTCCGAGCCGTTGTGGGCCAGCGACCAGGCAAACGCCCGGAGCGCCGGAATGAGGGCCACGACATCGTCTCGCCAACGCGTGCGCTCGGTCATGGCGCTCTCCAGAAACCAAGTGCGACCGATACGCGTCGAACCACGGCGTTTCCTTCACCCCATCGCAGGGCGTCGGGGGTCGGCGCCTTGTCGTACGCGGGGATGTTCGATGAACGCTCCCCACAAGGCTCCGTTCCGGTTCCATTCCAAAGGAATTGCAGCGTCCGGCGGCCGGTTTCGTTTATGGTTGGATGATGCGCGGAGATGGCGAAGCTTCAGGTCTGGACGCCCTCCTGGGCTGCTACCGGCGCACGCGGGCGGCGACCCAAGCGCTGGCGGCGCGGCTGTCGCCCGAGGACCAGCAGGCCCAGTCGATGCCCGACGCCAGCCCGGTGAAGTGGCACTTGGCGCACACGACCTGGTTCTTCGAGACCTTCCTGCTTGTGCCGAGGCTGGCGGGCTACCGCGTCTTCGACGAGAGCTTCGGCTACCTGTTCAATTCCTACTACGAGGCCGTCGGCGAACGGCATCCGCGGGCCGAACGGGGACTGATTACGCGGCCAGGCGTGTCCGAAGTGATGGCTTGGCGCGCGCACGTCGACGTGGCGATGGAGCGGCTGTTCCCTCAGCTGGACGAGGCGGGGAGGGCGCTGGTCGAGCTGGGGATCGCTCACGAGGAGCAGCATCAGGAGCTGATCCTGATGGATGCGCTGCATCTCTTCTCCCGGTCGTCATTGAAGCCGGCGTTCTTCGCCGAGGCGCCGCAGGCCGCCGCCGATCCCGGCGGGCTGACCTGGAGCGAGTTCGCGGGCGGCATGGCAGAGACGGGGCACGCGGGCGAGGCCTTCGCCTTCGACAACGAGCAGCCGCGCCATCCCGTCTGGCTGCAACCTTTCCGCCTTGCGGATCGCTTGGTCACCAATGGGGAATGGCAGGGCTTCATCGAAGATGACGGCTACCGGCGGCCGGAGTTCTGGCTCGCGGACGGCTGGGCGATCGTTCAGGCCGAGGGCTGGCAGGCGCCGCTCTACTGGTATGGCGACGACGAGATGACGTTGTACGGCCTGCGCCCGCGCGATCCGAACGCGCCCGTCTCCCACGTCAGCTACTACGAGGCCGACGCCTATGCGGCCTGGGCCGGCGCGCGGCTGGCGACGGAAGCCGAGTGGGAGCAGGCCCCGATCTTCAACCAGCTCTGGCAATGGACCCGCAGCGCCTACCTGCCGCATCCGGGCTTCAAGCCCGGCGCTGGCGCCGTCGGCGAGTACAACGGCAAGTTCATGGTCAACCAGATGGTTCTGAAGGGCGGGGCGCATGCGACGCCCGCCGGCCACGTGCGGGCGAGCTACCGCAACTTCTTCTATCCGCATCAGCGCTGGATGTTCTCGGGCGTGCGACTGGCGGCCGATGCCTGATCAAAACGGGAGCTTCGAGGCCGACATCGTCGCGGGCCTGTCGGCGCGGCCCAAGGCCGTGTCCCCGAAACACTTCTACGACAAGGTCGGCTCGCACCTGTTCGAGGCGATCACGGAGCTTGCCGAGTACTACCCCACGCGCACTGAGGCCGCGCTGCTGGCCGACGCGGCTTCTGAGATCGCGTGCTACATCTCCGACGGCGCGACGCTTGTGGAGTTCGGCAGCGGGGCTAGCGTGAAGACCCGCCTGATCCTCGACGCCGCGCCACAGACGGCGGTCTACGTGCCGGTCGATATCAGCGAGGACGCACTGGCGGTCGCCGCCTCGGCCATCAACGCCGACTATCCGAACCTGACCGTGGCGCCACTGGCGGGCGACTTCACCGATGACCTGGAGCTTCCGCGAGCCGCGCAGGGTCGGCCGCGCACCGGCTTCTTCCCCGGCTCGACCATTGGCAACTTCGAGCATGCGGAGGCGGTCGCCTTCCTGCGCGCGGCGGCGAGGCTGCTGCACTCGGGCGCGCAGTTCGTGGTCGGGGTGGACCTGGTGAAGGACCCGGCGGTGCTGGTCCGCGCCTATGACGACGCACAGGGGGTCA
>CAMLRH010000072.1 GCA_946482375.1 uncultured Caulobacteraceae bacterium
TTCGCGGCGCGGGGTGGCATCCGGCCGGCTGTCGCGGGCGTCCTCCAGCATCTCCTCGGGCGCCGGCAGGCGCGAGCGGTGCAGGCGCACCAGAGCGGCGGCGATAGCCTCTGGGCTGCGGTCGGCCAGCAGGCGTCGCGCCAGCGTCAGGTCTTCGTCCGACGGCGCCTCGGTCAGCAGCGGATCGCTCAGCAGACGCGCCTGGTCCTGCGCCCGGATCACGTCCGCCGACGGCACGCCTGACCACTGCGCCTCGATCCCCGCGGAGGCGAGAAGTTGCTCGGCCTTGCGGCGGCGCGTGTAGGGGACCAGCAGCACCGAAACGCCCTTGCGCCCCGCCCTGCCCGTGCGCCCCGAGCGGTGCAGCAGGCCCGCCTTGTTCACTGGCAGCTCGGCGTGGATGACGAGGCTGAGCTCCGGCAGGTCGAGGCCACGCGCGGCCACATCGGTCGCCACGCAGGCGCGGGCATGGCCATCGCGAAGGGCCTGCAGCGCATCGCTGCGCTCCTTCTGAGATAGCTCGCCCGATAGCGCCACGGCCGCAAAGCCCCGCTCACGCAGCGCGCCGTACAGATGGCGCACCGCCTCGCGGGTGGCGCAGAACACCAGCGCGCCCGGCGCCTCGAAGTAGCGCAGCACGTTGACGACGGCGTTCTCGAGCTCGTTCGGCGCGATCCGCATGGCGCGGTACTCGATGTCGCCGTGCGCCTCGTTGACCCGCGTGGTGTCGATGCGCACCGCATCCTTCTGGTAGCGGCGGGCGAGCGCGACGATGTCCTTGGCCAAGGTCGCGGAGAACAGCAGCGTGCGACGGTCGCCCGGCGTGCTGTCTAGGATCTCCTCGAGGTCTTCGCGGAAGCCCAGGTCGAGCATCTCGTCGGCCTCGTCGAGCACGACGACGCGCAGCTCCGAAAGATCGAGGTTGCCCCGCTCCAGGTGGTCCTTCAGCCGCCCCGGCGTTCCGACCACGATGTGCGAGCCCTGGGCCAGCGCCCGCTGCTCGCCGCGCGCATCCATGCCGCCGACGCAGGTCACCACGCGGGCGTTGGCGCCGGCGTAGAGCCAGCTCAGTTCGCGGCTGACCTGCATGGCCAGCTCCCGCGTCGGCGCGATCACCAGACCCAGCGGCGCATAGGCGCGGTCGAACCGCTCCGCTTCGCCCAGCAGCGGCCCCGCCGCGGCCAGCCCGAACGCCACCGTCTTGCCCGATCCGGTCTGGGCTGAGACCAGCAGATCCCGGTCGCCCGGCGCATCGAGGACGGCCGACTGCACCGGCGTCGGCTCGGCGTAGCCTTGCGCCTCGAGCGCGCGCGCCAGAGCGGGATGAGTGGCTGGAAAAGGCATTTAGCGTCAGACCCTGAGGACCGTCGCCTCGACGACCGGCCGGCGTTCCCAAATCCGGTAAGCAGCCTTCTTCACCGCCCGCGACAGCGCTGTTTCGACGGTTTCGTCGAACTCGCGCTCCTCCGCGGGGATGCGCTTGAGGGCCTGTTCGGCTTCCTCGGAGAGGTCGTCGAGGGCGTCTTCCAGCGGATAGTCGGCGTCGCCCGGCAGGCCAATGGCGCGGACCTGCGGGCCCGACGCGATGCGGCCCTTGTGGTCGAGGCAGATGGCGACCTGGAGGACCCCGTTGAAGGAGGCGTGACGACGTTCGCGCAGCGCTTCTCCGTTGGCGGGCGTGACGACGCCGCCGTCGACGTAGAGACGGCCGTTAGGGACCTCGTCGATGACCTCGGCGCGGCCGGGCGCGAGGCGAACCATGTCGCCGTTGCGCGGGGCGAGCGACTGCGGGACCTGCAGGTCCCTGGCGAAGGCGGCGTGTTCGAGCAGGTGGCGGCGTTCGCCGTGGGTCGGGACGGCGATCTCCGGCCTGGCCCACTGGTACATCTGGGCAAGTTCATCCCGGCAAGGGTGGCCGGAGACGTGGATGCCGGGGTGGTCGCGCTCGGTGTAGAGGCGCACGCCGCGGTCGGCGAGCTTGTTCTGCAGGTTGCGGATCGGGATCTCGTTCCCGGGGATCACCCGCGACGAGAAGATGCAGTGGTCGCCCTGCCCCAGCGAAATGTGCGGGTGCGTCCCCTCGGCGATGCGGGCCAGCGCCGCGCGCGGTTCGCCCTGGCTGCCGGTGCAGAGGTAAAGGATCTTGTCCTCCGGGAAGTAGCCGGCGTCGTTCTCGCTGACGAAGTCCTGCAGGTCGGTCATCAGGCCAACGGAGCGCGCGGCGGCACTCATCCGGTGCATCGAACGGCCGACGAGACAGACCCGACGCCCGGCGGCCTCGGCGGCGCGGGCGACGCTGTCCATCCGCGCGACGTTGGAGGCGAAGCAGCCGACCGCCACCTTGCCCTTCAGTCCGCCGATCAGCTTGGTCAGCGCCTCGCGGACCTCGGCCTCGGAACCTGCCACGCCGTCGACGAAGACGTTGGTGCTGTCGCAGACCATGGCCAGCACGCCCTCGTCGCCCAGCTTGCGCAGGCCCTCGACGTCGGTGACCTCGCCCAGCAGCGGGTCGGGGTCGATCTTCCAGTCGCCGGTGTGGAGGATGACGCCCAGCGGCGTGCGGATGGCCAGCCCGTTCGGCTCGGGGATCGAGTGTGTCAGCGTGATCAGGTCGAGGTCGAACGGCCCAATGCGGAACTGGCCGCCGAGCGGCACCTCGGTGATCTTCACATCGTCGAGCAAGCCCGCGTCGCGCAGCTTCTCGCGCAGCAGGAAGGCCGTGAACGGCGTCGCATAGACCGGCGCCTTGATGCGAGGCCAGAGCCAGGCGACGGCGCCGATGTGGTCCTCGTGGGCGTGGGTGAGGATGATGCCGAGCACGTCGTCGGCGTGTTCCTCGATGAACTCGGGATCCGGCAGGATGACCTCGACGCCCGGTGTCGTCTGGTCGCCGAAGGTCACGCCCAGGTCGACGACGATCCACTTGCGGTCGTCCGGCGGGCCGTAGCCGTACAGATTGAAGTTCATCCCGATCTCGTTCGACCCGCCCAGCGGCAGGAAGACGAGTTCGTCGTTCGGGGAAGGCGTCATCGCTTGCCGGGCTTCGGGTTGCGGCGATGGATCTCGAGCAGGCCCCGGATGGTCAGGTCGGGGTCGAAGTGGTCGATCGCGTCGGTTGCCCCTTCGAAAAGCGAAACGACCCCGCCGGTTGCAACGACGGTCAGCTGCTCAGGGCGCTCGGCCTTGATGCGGGCGATCATGCCCTCGATCATGGCGATGTAGCCCCAGAAGACGCCGGACTGCATGGCGGTCACCGTGTCGGTGCCGACGACGCGGTTGCGCTCGGGCCGCTGGATGGCGATGCGCGGCAGCTTGGCGGCGGCGTCGTGCAGCGCTTGCATGGACAGGTTGATGCCGGGCGCGATGACGCCGCCCTCGAAGCCACCGTCGGCGCCCACGACATCGAAGGTCGTCGCCGTGCCGCTGTCGATGACGATCAGCGGGCCGTCGTATTTCACGTGAGCGCCCAGCGCGTTGACCAGGCGGTCGGCGCCGGCCTCGGATGGCTTGTCGATCCGCACGGGCACGCCGAGCTCTGCATTCTCCCCGATCACCAGCGGCTCCACGTGCAGATAGCGGCGCGAGAGGTTGCGCAGGTTGAAGATCGACTGCGGCACCACCGACGAGATGATGCAGCCGTCGAGGTTGGAGAGCTTGAGGTCTGCCATGGCCAGCAGTTGCGATAGCCAGACCGCGTATTCATCGGCGGTGCGCGTGCTCTCGGTGGCAGAGCGCCACTGGGCGATCCACTCCTTGCCGTCGTGGACGGCGAAGAGGGTGTTGGTGTTGCCCTGTTCGATCGCCAGCAGCATTCACGCGCCTCCGAAAAACACGTCGCCGGCGGTGATCCGCCGGATACTCCCGTCCGCGAGCCGCAATCTCAGCGCGCCATCGGGATCGAGCCCTTCGGCGACACCTTCGACCGTTTCATTCCCTAGTCGCGCCACACAGGGCTCGCCAAGGCCATGCGCCCGCTTCGTCCAAGCGTCCGCAATAGCGGGAAAGCCGGCCGAGTCCCATAGCAAGCGCCACCGTTCGAAGGCGGCCGCCAGGTGCTCCAGCGCCTCCAGCGGCTTCGGCGGCGGGGCGACCATGTGCTGGGCGAAGCTGGTCGCGGGGACGTCTTCCGGAGCATGGGCGAGGTTCACGCCGATGCCGACGGCGACCCACAGCCCCCGCGGCGCGGGTCCGGACTCGACGAGGATGCCGCTCGTCTTCCTGCCGGCAATCAGCGGGTCGTTGGGCCACTTCAGGCTTACCAGCGAGGCCGGAACATAGCGGTCCGCCAGATCGGCGACCGCGAGCGCGGCCACGAAGGAAACCTGCGCCGCTTCGGCGGGTGGCTTGCCGGTCGTGAAGAGGAGCGTGGCGGCGAGGTTGCCCTCCCCGGTCTCCCACGAACGCCCTCGACGGCCGCGCCCTGCCGTCTGGCGTTTGGCGGTGATCCAGAGCGGACCGGTCGCACCGGCTTCGGCGCGGCGGCGGGCTTCGGCGTTGGTGGAATCCAACTCCTCGAAGGCCTCGACCGGAACCCCCATCCTACCGCTCATCCCCGCGAAAGCGGGGACCCAGGTTTGTTATCGGAGGGCGCGAGGCTTTCAGAAAAAGCCTGGGTTCCCGCTTTCGCGGGAATGAGCGGAAAGAAGAATCCGCGCTCATCCAAAAATGGAAGCCGCCGCGCGGGCCAGCGGGTCGAGCCAGGTCAGCGCCACCAGCACCACCGGGAAGGAGAACAGCGCCATGACCATGGCCACCAGCCAGGCTTCCGGCGCGGGCTTGTCGACGCGGCCCGTGGCGTCATCGAACCAGATCACCTTCACAAGGCGCAGGTAGTAGAAGGCCGCCACGACCGAGCCGACGAGGCCCGCGACCGCCACCCAGGCAAGGTCGGCGTTGATGGCCGCCTTGAAGACATAGAACTTGGCCCAGAAGCCCGACAGCGGCGGCAGGCCCAGCGCCGAGAAGGCGAAGACGGTCATGGCCAGCCCCAGCGCCGGCTTCTCGCGGATCAGGCCGGCCATGTCGTCCATGGTCTCCATCGGCCGCCCGTCGCGGTTCAGGGCCACGAGGCAGGCGAAGAAGCCGGTCACGTCGATCATGTAGAGCACCATGAACAGCAGCATGGCCTGCAGCCCTTCCGGCGTGCCGGCGGCCAGGCCGATCAGCGCGTAGCCGACGTTGGCGATGGAGCTGTAGGCCCACAGGCGCTTGAGGTTCTTCTGCACGAGGCCGGCGAAGGCCCCGACGAAGACGCTAAGCAGCGCGATCACGACCAGCACCTGCTGCCACTGCGCGGCGGCGCCCAGGAAGCCATCGCCCAGCGCGCGGGCGAACAGCACCATGGCCGCCAGCTTCGGCGCGCCGGTGAAGAAGCCCACGACTGGCGTCGGCGCGCCCTCGTAGACGTCCGGCGTCCACATGTGGAACGGCGCGGCCGAGACCTTGAAGGCCAACCCGCACATCAGGAAGACGAGACCGAACAGCACGCCGGTGTCGGCCTGCCCCTGCACGACGGCGGCGATGTCGGTGAACCGGGTCGAACCGGCGAACCCGTAGATCAGTGAGGCGCCGTAGAGCAGCAGGCCCGACGACAGCGCGCCCAGCACGAAATACTTCAGCCCGGCTTCGGAAGCCTTGGCGTTGTCCCGCTGGAAGGCGGCCAGCACATAGAGCGCCAGCGAGTGCAGCTCGACGCCGACATAGAGCGAGATCAGGTCCCCGGCCGAGGCCATCATCCCCATGCCGAGCGCGGTCAGGATGATGAGGATCGGGAACTCGAACTTCGCCTCCCCTCGCCGCGCGAACCAGCGGTCGCCGAGCGGAATGGCGATGGCCGAGCCGCCATAGATGAAGACCTTGGCGAAGGCCGCCAGGTTGTCGGCGACGAAGCTGCCCGAGAAGGCGTGACCGAACGGCCCGAAAGCCGCCGCCACGGCCGCGCCGACGAGCGCCAGCACGCCGAGCGCCGAGACCAGCGGCGCCGACTTCTGGGCGTAGACGCCCACGACCAGCAGCAGCAGCGCCGAAACGGCGAGGATCAGTTCAGGAAGCGCGAGCGCAAGATCGGCAGAGAACATGGCTTATCCGCCCCTCGCGGCCTGATAGGCGCCGACCAGCGCTTGCACCGACGAGTCCGTGACCTGGAACACCACATCCGGCTGGACGC
Organism: uncultured Caulobacteraceae bacterium; assembly: GCA_946482375.1. Next base: position 6,167 of record CAMLRH010000072.1, read on the forward strand.
CCAGATAGAGCGTCGAGAGGATCAGCGGCACGAAGATCAGCGCCTCGCGGACGTCGAGGTCCGTGATGCTCGCCAGCGCCGGATTGGTCATCTCGCCGAAGATCACGCGGCGATACAGCGTCAGCGCGTACATGGCCGACAGGATGACGCCGCTGGCGGCGACAACCGCCGTCCAGGTCGAGACCTGGTAGGTCCCAGTCATGGTCAGGATCTCGCCGACGAAGCCGCTGGTGCCCGGTAGGCCGACGTTGCCCATGGTGAAGAGCATGAACACCGCCGCGTACCACGGCATGCGGCTGACCAGCCCGCCGTAGAAGGCGATCTCGCGAGTGTGCATGCGATCGTAGACGACGCCGACGCACAGGAAGAGCGCGCCGGAGATCACCCCGTGGCTCAGCATCTGGAAGATGGCGCCCTGCTCGCCCTGCACGTTGCCGCTGAAGATGCCCATGGTGACAAAGCCCATGTGGGCCACCGACGAATAGGCGATCAGCTTCTTGATGTCGGTCTGCCTAAACGCGACCAGCGAGGTGTAGACGATAGCGATGGTCGACAGCGCGAAGACCAGCGGCGTGAAGAACACGCTCGCGTCCGGGAACATCGGCAGGGAAAAGCGCATGAAGCCGTAGCCGCCGAGCTTCAAGAGGATGCCGGCCAGGATCACCGAGCCCGCCGTCGGAGCCTCGACGTGGGCGTCCGGCAGCCAGGTGTGCACCGGCCACATAGGCATCTTCACCGCGAAGGAGGCGAAGAAGGCCAGCCACAGCCAGGTCTGGACGCCCTCGGCGAAGTCGTAGCGCATCAGCTCGGGGATCGAACTCGTCCCCGAAATGCCGATCATGGCCAGCACCGCGGCCAGCATCAGGACCGAACCCAGCAGCGTGTAGAGGAAGAACTTGTAGGCCGCGTACAGCCTGCGCTTGCCGCCCCAGATGCCGATGATCAGGAACATCGGGACGAGGCCGAACTCGAAGAAGATGTAGAACAGCACGAGGTCGAGCGCGCAGAAGACGCCGATCACCAGCGTCTCGAGCGCCAGGAAGGCCATCATGTACTCGGTGACCCGGTGCTCGATCGACTTCCACGACGCGGCGATACAGAGCGGCATCAGGAAGGCCGTCAGCAGGACGAACAGCACCGAAATGCCGTCGACGCCCATGCGGTAGTGGAGTCCGGCGAACCACGGCGCGTCTTCCACGAACTGGAAGCCCGGATTGGCGGGGTCGAATTGAGCGACCAGCACGACCGACAGCGCCAGCGTCGCCAGCGTCGTGGCGAGCGCGATCCAGCGCGCCGCGCCCGCGGCCTTCTCGTCGTTCTGGCCGAACAGGCGCAGCGCCAGGATCGCGGCCAGCCCTATCAGGGGCGAGTAGGTGATCAGGGAGAGGAGCCCGCTCATCGCGCGCCCCCTACCTTCACCGCGTCATCGTCGGACTTGTTCCGACGACCCATGCGTGGTGAGCCAATCGTCGGAACGCGGTGTTCATGGGTCCTCGGGACAAGCCCGAGGATGACGGGGTTGGGGTGGAAGCTCATTGCGCGCTCCCCGACCAGGCGTAGAGGGCGTAGGTCAGAAGACCCGCGACGCCCAGCAGCATGACGAAGGCGTAGTGGTAGACGTAGCCGGTCTGCAGCCGGCCCGTCCGCTTGCCGACGACGACGGAGGCCGCCGACACACCGTCCGGGCCCAGGCCGTCGATGATCTTCTGATCGCCGCCCTTCCAGAACAGGTCGCCCAGCAGGCGGGCGCCGCGGACGAAGGTGGCGTCGTACAGCTCGTCGAAGAACCACTTGTTGTAGAAGAAGGTCCACAGCGGCCCGCCGCGCGAGGCGATCCGCGCGCCCATGCCTTCGCGCAGGACATAGACGTAGAAGGCGCCGAGCAGGCCAAGCACCGAAACCACCAGCGGCGACCACTTCACCCAGGTCGGCACCTCGTGCGCCTCGTGCAGGACGTGGTTGTGGGGGCCGCTGAAGATCGCGCCGCGCCAGAACTCGGCCTCGTGGTGGCCGACGAAGTGGTCGACGAAGGCGAAGCCCGCGAACACCGCGCCGATCGACAGCAACAGCAGCGGCACGATCATCGACAACGGGCTCTCGTGCGGCTTGTGGTCATGGTCGTCGTGGCCATGCAGCGGCTCGTCGTGCGTCTCCAGCTGGGCGGCCGAGGCGTGGTCGTCGTGATGATCATGACCGTGGGCGTCGTGCCCCCACTTCGCCGAGCCGTGGAAAGTCATGAATGCCAGGCGCCATGAGTAGAAGGCGGTCAGCCCCGCCACGATCACGCCGATGACGAAGGCAAAGTAGGCGAAGCCGTTTTCCTGGCCAGCCGCGAAGGCGGCCTCGATGACGGTGTCCTTCGAGTAGAAGCCCGCGAAGCCGAACACCTCGGGGATGCCGATGCCGGTGATGGCGATGTTGCCGATGATCATTACCGCATAGGTGATCGGCAGGTACTTCCACAGCCCGCCCATCTTCCGCATGTCCTGCTCGTGGTGCATGCCGTGGATGACGGACCCGGCGCCCAGGAACAGCAACGCCTTGAAGAAGGCGTGGGTGAAGAGGTGGAACATCGCCGCCTCGTAGGCGCCGACGCCGGCCGCGAAGAACATGTAGCCGAGCTGCGAACAGGTCGAATAGGCGATGACCCGCTTGATGTCGTTCTGCGCCAGGCCGACCGTCGCCGCGAACAGCGCCGTGACCGCGCCGATCACGGTGACGATGTTCTTGGCCACCGGCGCGTACTCGAACATCGGCGACAGCAGGCAGACCATGTAGACGCCCGCCGTCACCATGGTCGCGGCGTGGATCAGGGCCGAGACCGGGGTCGGGCCTTCCATGGCGTCCGGCAGCCAGGTGTGCAGGAAGAACTGGGCCGACTTGCCCATGGCGCCGACGAACAGCAGCGCGCAGGCCAGGTCGATGGCGTGCCAGTAGCTGCCCGCGAACCACCAGCTCGTGGCGGCCAGGCTCGCGACCTTCGGGAAGACCTCGGCGAACTGAATGGAGCCGAACATCCAGAACACGGTCATGATGCCGAGCGCGAAGCCGAAGTCTCCGACGCGGTTGACCACAAAGGCCTTGATGGCGGCGGCGTTGGCGGTGGGTTTCTTGTACCAGAAGCCGATCAGCAGGTAGCTCGCCAGGCCCACGCCTTCCCAGCCGAAGAACAGCTGCACCAGATTGTCGGCGGTCACCAGCATCAGCATGGCGAAGGTGAACAGCGACAGATAGGCGAAGAAGCGCGGCCGGTGCGGATCGTGGCTCATATAGCCGACGGAATAGACATGCACGACGGCTGACACGGTATTGACCACCACCAGCATGACGGCAGTGAGCTGGTCGATCTTGAACGACCAGTTCGACTGGAAGTCGCCGACGTTGATGAACGGCGCCAGCGTGACCGTGAACGGCTCCAGGTGACCCCAGGTCCATTCGCTGAAGACGTACCAGCTGAGCCCGCAGGCGAGCAGCAGCCCGCCCGTGGTGACGGCCTGCGAAACCCACGCCGGCAGCCAGCGGCCCAGCAGGCCCGCGATGGCCGCGCCGACCAGCGGCGCCAGCAGGATGGCGGTTACGACGCTCTCCACCCCTAGCCCCTCACCCCAAGTCCGATTGTCCCCGCGAAGGCGGGGACCCAAGCCGAGTCCGTGATTATCTTCGACGCCTCAGCCGGCTTCGAGCCAGCTTGGGTCCCCGCCTTCGCGGGGATGGTCGGGGTGTGGAAGCTCATTGCGTCAGCCCCGCATCATGGACGCATCGTCCACGGCGATGTCGCCGCGGTTACGGAAGAAGGTGACGAGGATGGCCAGGCCGACGGCGGCTTCGGCCGCTGCGACGGTCAGCACGAACATGGCGAAGATCTGCCCCACCACGTCGTGCAGGTAGACCGAGAAGGCTACCAGGTTGATGTTCACCGCGAGCAGGATCAGCTCGATCGACATCAG
>CAMLRH010000073.1 GCA_946482375.1 uncultured Caulobacteraceae bacterium
CGAGCTCAAGCAGAAGGGCTTCCGCAACAGCGGCAACATGTTCCGCGTGGTCGAGAACGGGACCTTCGTGAACAACTTCGAGATCGCCCCGCAGCTCGGCATGACCCGCCAGGGCTTGCTGCAGGACCGCAACAAGCGCCGCCAGCAGGGTCTCGATCCGGAGCTGCGGATGGCGAAGCTGGGCGACGAGTGGTCACGCCAGTTTTCCTACGTCCGTCACGACAGCGACTTCGTCCACGCCGACATCACCGTCTCGACCGTCGCCGGCCAGACGCCGGTGGCGCCGGGCTACAAGGTCTCTGACGTGACCTCGGGCGGCCGGCGCACGGCGCGGTTCGTCACCGAAGCGCCCATCCTGCACGCCTTCTCGATCCAGTCGGCGCGCTATGCGGTGAAGACCGACCGCTACAAGGGCATCGACCTGGCCGTCTATTACGACAAGCGCCATCCCTGGAACGTCGACCGGATGATCCAGTCGATGAAGCTGTCGCTGGACTACTTCCAGGCTGAGTTCAGCCCCTACCAGTTCCGGCAGGTGCGCTTCCTCGAGTTTCCGGACTACGAGCAGTTCGCCCAGTCCTTCGCCAATACCATCCCCTGGTCGGAAGGGCTCGGCTTCATCGCCCAGTACAAGGACCCGTCGAAGATCGACCTCGTCACCTACGTCGGGGCGCACGAGGTTGCCCACCAGTGGTGGGCTCACCAGATCATCGGCGCCGACCAGCAGGGCTCGACCACGCTATCGGAGACGCTGGCCCAGTACTCCGCCCTGATGGTGATGAAGCACCACTACGGCGAGGACATGATCCGCAAGTTCCTCAAGTTCGAACTCGACAGCTACCTGCGCGCGCGGGGCGGCGAGGTGGTCGAGGAACTGCCGCTCGGGCGCGTGGAGAACCAGCCCTACATCCACTACCGCAAGGGCTCGCTGGTCATGTACCGGCTGGCCGAGGAGATCGGCGAGGACGCCGTGAACAGGGCGCTGCGGCGTCTCCTCACGCAGCACGCCTTCAAGGGCGCGCCCTATCCGACCTCGCTCGACCTGGTGGCGGCGCTGCGCGCCGAAGCCCCGGCGGACAAGCAGCAGCTGATCACCGACCTCTTCGACCGGATCACCCTCTACGACATCAAGACGACGGGGCTCTCCTCGAAGAAGCGGTCGGACGGGCGCTACGACGTCACGCTCACCGTCGAGGCGCGCAAGCTCTACGCCGACGGCAAGGGCAAGGAGACCGAAGCTCCGATGACCGAGACGCTCGACGTCGGGCTGTTTTCGGAAATGCCGGGCGACAAGAAGTTCAAGCCGGCCAACGTCATCGCCTTCGAGAAGCGACCCATCCGTTCCGGCCGCCAGACGCTGACCTTCGTCACGGCCGAGCAGCCAAAGTTCGGCGGAGTGGACCCCTACAACAAGCTGATCGACCGCAACTCCGACGACAACGTCGCCCGGCCGGGCTAGCCGTTACCGGTCGCCTCGACCAGGGCGTTGACGATCTGGTGGACATTGTAGGGCTTGCGCACGATGGGCGCGTCGAAGCCATCCGGCGCGCCGGCCTCGCCGTAGCCGGTGGCGAAGACGAACGGAATTTTCCGCGCCCGCAGGCTTTCGGCGAGCGGCGTGACCAGGCGGCCGTTGAGGTTCACGTCGAGCACGGCGGCGTCGAACTCGCGGTCGAGGAACTCCAGCGCCTCGTCCAGCTCGACGGCGACGCCGATGACGTCCGCGCCGGCCTCGATCAGCCCCGCCTCCAACTCCACGGCCAGCAGCACCGAGTCCTCGACGATGAGGATGCGCAGGTCCTTCACGCTGCCAGCGGCCGGTTCGGGAATGCCGACCGAAGTCCCGGCCGCCTCCTGGCGCATCTGCAGCGCCATCGGCGCCGGAAGCGGCTCGGACAGCGTCAGCGGATGGCCTTCCAGGTACGCACGCACTCCCTCCCGCTTGAACTCGACCCGCACCTCGCCGCCAAGTTCGCGCGCGGTCACCTGTTCCAGCAGGGTCAGCCCAAAACCCTTGCGGGCGGGGGCCGAAACCGGCGGGCCGCCGCTTTCAACCCAGTCGAGTTTGAAACCGCCGCCTTCGATGGCGCGCCAGTTCACCTGCACCTTGCCGCCGTCGGTGGACAGGGCGCCGGACAGCACGGCGTTGGTGGCCAGCTCGTGCAGCGCCAGCGACAGGGCGTTCGCCGCGCGGGGTGTGAGGATGATCTGCGGACCCTCCCAGCGCGCCTGCCCGGGCGCCAGGCCGCCGAGTTCCGCCGCCGCGATGTCCCCGATCGCCGCCCCGCGCCAGCGGGTGGCGGTGAGCAGCTCATGCGCCGAGGCCATGGTCTTCAGCCGGCCGCCGAAGGTCTTGAGGAAACCTTCCAGCGAGGTCGTCTTGCGCGCCGACTGGGTGGCCAGCGCCTGCACGGCGGCCAGCACGTTCTTCACCCGGTGGTCCAGCTCGGCCAGCAGGGCCGCGCGATGCTCCTCGTCCTGCTGGCGGGCCGTGATGTCCTGCAGCACGCCGATCAGCCGCTGGCTGCCGTCCGGCGCCGTGGCCACCATGCCGGCGCCGCGCATCCAACGGACGCCATTGTCGTTCGGCCGGATGGCCCGGTACTCGACGGTGTAGCCGCCGGTCGCCTGCAACTGGTCGCCGACTTCCGCGCGGACCCGCTCGACGTCGTCGGGGTGGACGAAGCGGAAGGAGAACTCACCCCCCTCGGCGTCGACCGCGTCGTGGTGGATGCCGGTGAGCTCCTTCGCCCGAGAGCTCAGGAGAATCCGGTCGGGCTCCATATGCCATTCGAATTCGCCGAGGCCGGCCGTATCCAGCGCCAGCGCCACCCGCTGGTCGTCATAGAGTCGCTGGTCCTCGGCCAGCCGGGCGTTGCGCTGCCGCACCAGTTCGTCGACGGCCAGCATGGCGAGGTCCGCGAGCGCCTGCCGCTGCGCCTCGCTGACCTGGGGGTGTGGCTCGGGATCGCCGACGACCAGCAGACCGACGGTCTGGCCCGCCGGCATGATCAGCGGCGCGCAGCCGTAGAAACGGACCTCGCCGAGGGCCAAAGCCTGCCGCCGGTCCGAGAAGCCGGGGTCACGCGTCACATCCTCGCAGAGGGTGATGCCCTTACAGGCCACCATCAGGTCGGCCATGGTCCCGCGCCGCGGGTACTCGGTCTCCGAAAAGCCCACGCGGGCCTTCACCCAGACCCGCTCGCGGTCGACGAACAGCACCGCCGCGCGCGGGGCCCCTATCACCGTGGCGGCGGTCCGCGCGATCGCGTCGAAATGCGGCTCCGGCTGCGTGTCGAGCACACGCAGGTCGTGCAACGCCTTCAGTCGCTCCTGCTCGACCTCAGCCGGGATGGCGGACGCGCCGTCTTCCATTTCATTCCTATAGCGGGTGCGACGTAATGACGCGATAGGCGCTATCAAACGTTAATATGCCCCTTGTCCGGCGACGCTCGTTTTCCCACCTAAGCTTGACTGGAACCGCGTTCGGCGGGGGGCGTTCTCGTGAAGCTTCCCCTTCAGCCGCCCACGGTCTGGAGCCATTTCGAACATCCGGAGATCGCGATGCCCGCCAACCGCACGAATTCCACTCTGGACGACACGACCAGGACCGCTGACTTCGAGTCGTCTCCCAATCCCGCGCTCGGCGACGAGCGCAGCTTCGACACGCCGGACGGCGCCAAGGCCATGATGGCCGACTACGCCCGCCGCGCCGAGCGCATCGTCCAGGACGGCCTCGAGACCCTGCGTGCCCACAGCCGCGTTTATGTCGACGCCGCCGGCCAGCAGGCAGGCGCCGCCCAGCGCTACGTCGTCGAGCGCGTGAAGGAACGCCCGGTGACCGCCACCATGGCGGGCGTTGGTGTCGGCGTTCTGATCGGCCTGCTGATCGCGGGCGGCCGGCGCCGGTCGCACTAACCGGCCATGATCGACAAGGCGCTGATGGCCGTAGCGGCGGCCGCTGCTCTGGCTGCGGCCGCGGTGATCGGCGTCTTCGCCGTCGCCTTCGCCCTCTATGCGGGCCTGAGCCCCTGGGTCGGGCCGGCCTGGGCCGCCGCCATCGTCGCGGCGGTGATGGCGCTCGCCATCCTGATCGCCGCCCTGTCGATGCGGGGCGCCGCTGCGGGCGGGCGTTCGCGTCGCCGCCATGAAGAGGAAGCCGACCCCTCGCTGATCCAGAAGGTCGTCGAGATGGCCAAGGACCACCCCCTGCTGGCGGTTGGCGCGGCGGTCGGGGTGGGCATCTACGCGATCCGCAATCCGCAGCTGGTGGCCGCCGTCGTCACCGCCTTCATGGCCGGCAAGGACGAAGCCAGCTGAACTTGATTGCTCAGGAACAGCGGCTGACTTGAAGCGTTGCCTTCGAAGGGCGGAAGCGCCCTTTTAACAAGAGGAAAGCGACCATGCTCAGGTGGGCCCTGATCTTTCTAGTGGTGGCGCTCGTCGCCGCCGTGCTCGGCTTCACGACTATTGCTGGCGCCGCGATCGACGTCGCCAAGATCCTGTTCTGGATCTTTGCTGTACTGTTCGTGATCTCGCTCGTCATGCACATGGTGCGGGGCCGAGGCGTACCCTAACTAGGCGGTTTCAGGCGGGCGGCCGCGTCCTGCGGTCGACCCGCCAGCTCCGCCAGGGCTCGAACTTCGAGCCCGTCCAGGCCATTGCCGTCACGGCGATGGTCTTTTCGTATACGTCGATGCAGTTGAAGCCGATCGGCACGCCGCGCTCGCGCACCGACAGGGTGCTGGCCCCAACGGCGTAAGTCCGCTCGTCGCCGAAGGGATAGGCCAGCGTAAAAGGCGCGTGCACGTGGCCCGTCAGCACCAGGTCGGCCTGGGCCTTTGAGAACGCCTCGGCCGCCGCCCGGCCGTTCCACACCCTGCCGGTCATCGGGCCGCCGACCATTTCCATCAGCGGGTGATGGCAGGCGATTACCCGCAGCGCCTCGGGGGCCGACCGGGCGATGGCGGCGGCCGTGCGCCGGATCTGGCCGGGCGAGATCTGGCCCTTGGACCAGTTGGCGCGAGGCTGCGCGCCGCGAGCGGTGTTCACCGCCGCCAGGTCGAGGCCGGGCAGTTCGAGGTTGTGGTCGCGAGCGGGGCCGAAGGTCCGCTCGTAGCGGGTCCACGGATAGAAGATGCGGCCCGGGATCGAATAGTAGGGCACGTCGTGGTTGCCCGGCGTGAACAGCGGCTTCGAGGGCAAGGCGTCGGTCCAGGCCCTGGCGTCGGCGAACTCCTCGGGCGTTCCGGCGCGGGTGATGTCGCCGGTGATGGCGATCAGCGCCGGGTGCTCGCGGTGCAGCCATTCGGCCGCCTCCGCGACGGCCGGCTTGCACTCGCAACCGAAGTGGATGTCGGACAGGTGGGCGATCTTCATCCTCACCCCACGACGGAGGGCGTGTCCTCCGGCGGCGGCGGCGCCAGCGCCCGGAACGCTTCGGGAAGGTAGCGGATGTCGACATGGCGCGGCAGCCGGATCGGCTCGCCGTCGATGCTGGCCGGGATCAGTCCGGCCGCCCAGGCCTTGGCGAACCGGCAGCGGAAGACCTCCACCGCCGGGTCCTTGCGCCAGTTGCCGCGCAGCGTGCGCACGCCGAGCCGGAAGGCGTCCGCCGCCCCCTGAGGATCGAGCGCGGCCGCCTCCAGCACATGGTCCTCGTCGTCCAGCGCGCGGGAAACCAGCGGGCACATGAGGCTGAGCGCCTCGGCCTTCTGCAGCGGACCGCCCTCGATCGAGTAGCGCAGCCGTCCGGAGAAGGCCCGTCGCGCCGCCCGTTTCGCCCGCCGGAAGGCCAGGTCGAACCGGCGTTCCCTCACCGCCTCCCGCGCCAGCGCCCATAGCGCCGGGGCGCCCAGCAGCGCCGCCACATAGAAGCGGTGCCCGCCGACCTCGCCGCCGGAGACCGGGCGGACGCGGCCGTCCTCGAGCGTGTCCTTCAGCGCCGTCTCCCAGTCGCGGTCGCCATAGAGGGCGCGAGGCAGCATGTTCATGGTCCCGCCCGGCAGCGGTGCGACCAGCGGGCCGTCCATGCCGGCCATCTCGGCCGCGCAGCGGGCCGTGCCGTCGCCGGCGATGATGACCAGCAGGTCGGGATCGCGGTCCAGCGAGCGCCGGATGCAGGCGGAAAGCTCGGCGCAATCGGGCGTCTCGACCCGGGCGCTCAGGCCCGCCTCGGCGACGATGGCCTCGACGCGCTCGCGAACGTCGGGGCCCACGCTGCCGGAGGCAACGTTGGCGACGACCTCTATGCGCTTGATACGCGGAGCAGGGTCCCCCAAGCGCTAGCGGACCTCCGAAGCCGTATTGGTGGCCGGAACCGGGCCGCTAGGCGTCTGGACCACGTTTGGGTCAGCGACCACGGGCTCGTCCGTACCGACGTCGCGAACTTCCGCCGCGACCGTGCTGGCGGCGTTGCGGGCCACCGGCTCGGCGTTGTCGGCGGCGATGGAAAGCTGCTGGTCGATGACCGCGCCGCCCCGCGCGAACGAACCGTTCAGCGCGGCCAGGATCAGCACGATCAGGCCGACCAGGGCCAGGAGGGTGGTGACGATGGTCAGCAGCCAGTTGCGCTTGTGCCGGACGGCCTCGTCGGCGCGGCCGCGGTCGTAGGCGTCGCGGAGGTCCTTGTCGCCCAGGGTCCTCTCGCGGACATCGCCGTCTTCTCGCACGACGGTCCTCCCGTCGGCATCGACGTACTCAGTCCCCATCGCAAACCTCCATTTCCCAGCGTCGCGCAAGTAACGGAAGCGGTATGCTCACGGTTCCGACGTGGAACCGGCGCCGCAGGCATGCGTTCGTTGGGCCGGGGACAAGACTCCGAAGGAGAGGCACATGTACAAGTCCTGGATCGCCCTTGCGGGCGCGGGCATTCTCGCGGCGGGGTGCGCCAGTACCGACCCGTACGGCTATAACTCCGGTGCGAGCAGCAACACTGTAAACAAGGCCGTGACGGGTGCGGCGCTCGGCGCTGTCGCCGGTGCTGTCATCGGTAACAACGTGGGTTCCGGCGACGCCGGCACCGGCGCGGCCCTTGGCGCCGCCATCGGTGGCGTGGCTGGTGCGGTTGCGGGCTGTCGTGAAGACGGCGGCTGCGGCGCGACCAACGTCAATCGCCGTCAGTTCTATGATGAAGCGGCCCGCCGGTATTACTACTATGACGCGGCGACCGGCCGTTACTATTGGGAAAACGGCACGCCGCGCTACTAGGGCGCGCGTGACCTGACACCAGCAGGAAGGCGGCCGGCAGCCAGTCGGCCGCCTTTTTCGCATCGGGAGGGGGACAGATGACGACGCTTCGTATCGCGGGCCTTGGCGCGGCCTTGCTGGCGGCCGCGGCGGTCGCCGGGTGTGAGACCCTGGCGCCCTCGCAGCCCTATACCGGCCCGGTGGTCGCCGTGCCCGACACCTGCACGGACATCACCGCCTCCATCTATTTCGAACGGGATTCGGCGACGCTCACCCGCGACGCCATGCAGGTCCTGCGTGGTATCGCCGCCCAGGCCGAAAGCTGCGGCTTCGAGAGCGTCAATGTTTACGGCCTCTCCGATCCGGTCGGCGCGCCGGCGGCGAACGTGGCGCTGTCCAAACGCCGGGCCGAGACCGTCACGCGAGAACTCGCCCAGCTCGGCTACAACGAAGTCACCTTCAAGCTGGTCGCGGCGGGCGAAGCCGGGGCCGTGACACCCACTGGCGAGATTCAGCCGCTGCGCCGCCGCGTCGACATTATCTTCGCCCGCTGATCCTCTGTCGGGACGCAGAAAAAAGGGGCGGATCTTTCGATCCGCCCCTTGAAGTCTGCATCATCGAGAAAAGGGGGTGCGGAGACGGCTGGCTGGCTCTCACCAGCCTCAAGTCGGGGGGGGCGTCGCCGCCTCCGCATGTCATCAAACCCATTTCGCGCCGTTACGTTCCCCGAGGGGGCAATTTTTTTGCGCCCGGCTTCCAGCTCCGGTTGCAGAGCGGAACGGCCATGCTCGCGGGAACGTTAGAATGAGGTCGGCGGGAGCCGGCCTTGTCCGGGAGGCCTTTCATGGGACGCAGCGCAGGATACAGCTCCGGCGGGCTCCTGATACGTCACATCCCCGAGAACCGCCGCCACCGGATGGGGCGGCTGCGCGCCTGGGCGCTGGCTCTGATCGCCACCATCGCCGCCACCGGCGTGGTGCTGCAGGAGACCAACGACCGTCGCGTGGCTCCAGGCGTCGATGTGGCCAGGGCCGAGCCGCGCCCCTTCGACTACTTCCCCGGCTAGCGGCAAGGAGATTGCTCAGATGACCTACACCAGCGACCGCGACACCGAAGGCCACCCCGAGCTTCCCGCCACCGACGCGCGGCAGGGCCGCTGGGGCCGCCACATGCTCTGGGTGCTGCTCGCCGGCCTCGTGCTGGTGATCATCGCCCTGTTCGGCAGCTGGGCGGTTCGCGCGCCCGACCTGGAAGCTGTCGACCACAAGTCCCGCGCCGTCATCGAGGAAGGCCGCGCCGAGATGGACAGCCCGCTTCTTCCGGCCAAGCAGCGCGACGAGAGCCCGCCGCCAGCGACGGCGTCTCAGCCGTAACGAAAAAAAGGGCCGCTCGATGGAGCGGCCCTCTTATTGAGCTTCGGCTGGCCTCAGGCCGCCTTCTTCGTCCGACGCGGGTGGAAGAACAGCGCCTGGCCGATCGCCGCCTTCACCGTTTCCGGCTGGAAGGGCTTGGTGATCAGGAAGGTGGGCTCGGGCCGCTCGCCGGTCAGCAGCCGTTCCGGGAAGGCGGTGATGAAGATCACCGGCACGTCCAGCCGCTGCAGGATGTCCTTGACCGCGTCGATGCCCGACGAGCCGTCGGCCAGCTGGATGTCGGCCAGCACCAGGCCCGGCGTCTTGCGGGCCACTGCTTCGACGGCCTCACCACGGGTGGCGGCGATGTCGACCACGTCATGACCGAGCTCACGCACCAGCGCCTCGATGTCGGCGGCGATGACCGGCTCGTCCTCGATGATGAGGACATCGGTGGCCAGTTCGGCGTCGATTTCGGCCTGGGCTTCGGCGATCAGCCGCTCGACCTCGGCGAAGTCGGCATCGAGGATCTGGGCGGCCTCGGCGGGTGTGAAGCCCTCCAGCGCCGTCAACAGGAACGCCTGGCGCGAGCGCGGAGCGATCCGCATCAGCCGTTGCGAGGCGTCCTCCGGCGCGCCGGGTACCTCGTCCTTGCGGTCTTCGAGCTGAGCGCCCGAGGTGCACCAGATGGCGTGGAACACGTGATAGAGCGCGACGCGCGGCGAATAGGCTTCCTCCAGCGATCGCTCGCCGGCCGCCAGCGCCTCAAGCGCCACGCGCACATAATGATCGCCGGTGGTCTGGTCGCCCGTCAACGCGCGTGCGTAGCGTCGAACGTAAGGCAGATGTGGCGCCAGTCTGGCTAGAAGACTCATGACCCCTCCCGATTACTTCGGTCTTCGGAAAACAGGCGCGCGCGAACACCGCCGGTGACAGCGCGGCCCCTCATGTCGCAGCAACGCCAACGAAAGCAAACGGTTCCGTTTCAGGGAACCCTGCGCCATCATCATATAGCCTTTGTTGGAACCAGAGCGGATTTACGACGTTGAGCGGTCGAAGCGTCAGTAGGAATACAAAAAGGGGGCAGGCGTCTGGAAAGGACGCCCAGGGCATGATCGAACACCGGACCATGGACAACCGTCGCAAGGGCTCGGCCGCGCTGGATGAAGCGCGGCTCCGTCAGCAGGCCATCGGCGTCAAGCTGCGCCAGATGTTCGACGAGGTCGTCAGCGAACCCGTTCCTGACGAATTCCTCGAAATCCTCCGTCGCGCCGACCGCGCCACAGGGGAAGGCTGACCCATGGCCGAGGCAGAAACCGCCGGGTCTCTCGCGCCCGAAGAACGCGACGCCATCTTCAAGAAGGAACTGGTGCAGCTGATCCCGCACCTGCGCG
>CAMLRH010000074.1 GCA_946482375.1 uncultured Caulobacteraceae bacterium
CAACGCCGGGCCGCCCTCGCAGGTGGTCGAAGCCTTCCGCGAAGTCGCAACGGCTCAGCAGAACGCCGAGTCCTCGGTCAACGTCGCCCGGGGCGAGGCCGCCCGGGTCGTGCAGTCCGCCATCGGCTACCGCGCCCAGGTTGTCCGCGAGGCCACCGGTGAAGCGGCGCGCTTCAACCAGATCTATGAACAATACCGGCAGGCGCCGGCCGTGACCCGCGAGCGGCTTTACATCGAGACGATGCAGCGGGTGCTCGCCAACTCGAACAAGGTGATCGTGCAGGGCAAAGGGACGACCGCGCCCATCGTGTTGTCGCCCGACATGCTGCGGCCCAAGCCCGCGCCGGCGAACAACGCGCCGGTCGCCCGTCCCGCGGAGCAAGGCCGATGAACCGCCAACGCCTTATCCCGATCCTTGTCGGCGCCTTCATCGCACTGATCGTGGTCGCCCAGACCTTCTACGTCGTCGACCAGCGCCAGCAGGCCATCGTGCTGCGCTTCGGTGAGCCCGTGCGCGTGGTCAACGCGTTCGGCGCCAACGACGCAGGCTTGAAGGTGAAGGTTCCGTTCCTCGAAAACGTGGTCAAGTTCGACAAGCGCAACCAGTCGTTCGAGACCAGCGAGGAAGAGATAATCGCCGGCAACCAGGAGCGGCTGGTGGTCGACGCCTTCGTTCGCTTCCGCATCGTCGATCCGCTGCGCTTCTACACCGCCCTGCGCGACGAACAGACCGCCGCCGACCGGCTGGAACGGCTGGTGATCTCGTCGCTGCGGCAGACGCTGGGCTCGGCCTCGTCCGAGGACATCGTTTCGCGGCGGCGCAGCCAGCTGACCCAGCTGACGCGCGACGACATGGCCCGCCGGGTCGCGGCTTCGCGGATGGGCGTGCAGATCGTCGATGTGCGCATCAAGCGCGCCGACCTGCCCGCCGCCAACGAGGCCGCCGTCTTCGAGCGCATGAAGACCGCGCGCCTGCAGGAAGCCGCCGAAATCCGCGCCATCGGTGAGCAGCAGCGCCGCCAGATCGTCGCCGACGCCACGCGTGAGGCCGAGACGATCCGAGGCGAGGGCGACGCCGAGCGGGCGAAGATCTTCGCCTCCAGCTTCGGCCGCGATGCGAGCTTCGCGAACTTCTACCGCTCGATGTCGGCCTATGAAGCGTCGATGGGCCAGGGCGACACCACCATGATCCTGTCGCCCGACTCCGAGTTCTTCAAATACTTCGAGCGCGGGCCGTCGGCCCGCTAGCGGACGAACTCTTCGGCGCGATAGCCCTGGAAGTAGAGCACCGCCGTGAGGTCGGCGTGGTCGACGCGGGCGTCGGCTTGCGCGGCGACCACCGGCTTGGCGCGGTAGGCGACACCCAGCCCCGAGGCCTGGATCATGGCGAGGTCGTTGGCGCCGTCGCCGATGGCCAGGGTCTCCGACAGCGGCAGGTCGAGCGCAGCTGCCTCTTCCCTCAGCGCCGCCAGCTTGGCCTCGCGGCCGAGAATCGGTTCGCCGACCGTGCCGGCCAGCGCCTCGCTTTCCTCATTCAGGGTGTTGGCCCGCTGGGTGTGGAAACCCGCGGCTTGCGCGACGCGTCGCGTGAAGAAGGTGAAGCCGCCCGAGACCAGCACGCAGCGGGCGCCGTTGGCGGCCATGGTCCTGACCAGCGTCTCCGCGCCAGGGTTTAGCCGCACGCGCTCGTCATAGGCGCGCTGAAGGGCGTCGAGGCCGAGGCCCTTCAGCATCGCCACGCGCTCGCGAAGGGCGCCCTCGAACTCCAGCTCGCCGCGCATGGCGCGTTCGGTGATGGCGGCGACCTTGTCCTTCACGCCGGCGAAGTCGGCCAGTTCGTCGAGGCACTCCACGTTGATGATCGTCGAGTCCATGTCGGCCACGAACAGCCGCTTCTTCCGCCCCGACCACGGCTGGACGCAGGCGTCGACAGGCAGGCCCTCGATCACCGTGTTGGCGGCCGCCCGGATGGCGAGGATGTCCTGCGCCTCGACCAGCAGGTCGATCGCCCCGGCTCCCAGCAGCCGGGGCTCCTTGACCCGCCCGTGCGCGGCGGCGACCGCGGCGGGCGCACGTTCGGCGGCCTGACGGGTGGCTTCAGGGTCGGGACTGACGACGGTGAGCGCGAGAAGCATGGCCGCGCCCGCTAGGGGAGCCGCCGCGCGCCGTCAACTGGCTTCAGCTGACGCAACGGCTCATGAAGCGCTTCATCATCAGTTCGCCGGCCTGTTCCGGGCTTTCAAGATCGGCCGAGCCCAGCGTGGTGAACATGTCGTTCAGGCCCGCCTGATAGACCTGCATCGGCGTCATCTGCCGCGCGGCGCCCTCGGCGAAGGCTTCGGTCAGCAGCGTACCGCCCTGTTCGCCCATCACCCGCATCATCATCTTGATCATCGGCACGGTTTCCGGCTCGGCGCTGGCGAGCGCGCCGGGGATCTTGGTGATGCCCTCCGCGAGCAGAGTGAGCGCCACGCCGCAGCCGGCCTTTTCTTCGAAGGTGAGTGGCGGCGGCGCAGCCTGCGTTTGCGCAGGAGAGGCCGGCGCGAGCATAACGGCGCTGGCGGCGATAATTCCGATCATGAGAACCCCCGTTTGAAGGCTCCCATCCTGCTCATCGCCGGGCCGACGGCAAGCGGCAAGTCGGCGCTGGCGCTGCGGCTCGCCGAAGCGACGGGCGGCGAGATCGTCAACGCCGACGCCCTGCAGCTGTACGCCGACCTGCGAGTGCTCACCGCCCGCCCCTCGCCGGAGGAAGAGGCGCGCGCGCCGCACCACCTCTTCGGTGTCGCGGACGCGGCGGACGGCTGGTCGGTCGGGCGCTGGCTGCGCGCGGCCCAGGATGTGCTCGCCAACGTGAACGGACCAGCGATCTTCGTCGGCGGGACGGGACTCTACTTCAGGGCGCTGACCGAGGGGCTGGCGGAGATTCCGCCGGTCCCCGCCGAGGTGCGGCGGGCGTTGGAGGCGCGCTTCGAGGCGGAAGGCGAGGACGCCTTCCGGGCGGCGCTTGCGAAGGTCGATCCCGCCGCCGCCAACCGGATCGCGCCAGGCGACCGCCAGCGGCTGTCGCGGGCGATGGAGGTCCACGTCGCCACGGGTAAAGCGTTGAGCGACTGGCAGGCGGAGACGGCGGGGACAATCACCGACTTCCACGCGGTCGTTCTGGAGCCGCCGAGAGACGAACTGTATGGCCGTTGCGACGCGCGGCTGGTGCAAATGGTGCAGCTCGGCGCGGTGCAGGAAGTGCAGAAGCTCCAGGATCGGGGGCTCTCCCCCACCCTGCCGGCGATGAAAGCCGTGGGCGTGCGGGAGTTTGCGGCCCACCTTCGGGGTGAAAAAGGTCTGGAAGAGGCGATCGCCGACGCGCAGCGGGAAACCCGCCGCTACGCCAAGCGGCAGATGACCTGGTTCCGCAACCAGACACCTAGCTGGCCGCGCATCGACGCCGTGGACGCCGAGGGCCAGTGGAGGCAGTTTTTTGCTCTCAACCCTTCCTTGACGCCTTCGGGCTAGCGTGGCATCTGCACTTCACGTGTTTTTGGAGCAATCTTCGTGCGCCATAGCCTGATCGTACTTACGGAGCGGCCGACCTCGGCGTGACACCCGTCACGCTGTCGCCGGTCGCATGCGCAGGGCCCCTCGAGGGCCTTTTTTATTGCTCCTTCCCTGGAACTGACCCGATGACCGCCCAACAGACCATCAAAGCCGACAAGACCAAGGCCGCCGACCGCGAAATGACGGGCGCGCAGATGGTCGTACAGGGCCTCATCGACCAGGGCGTCGACACGATCTTCGGCTATCCGGGCGGCGCGGTTCTGCCGATCTACGACGCGCTCTTTCAAGATGACGAGGCGCATGCCGGCAGGCTGCGCCACATCCTCGTTCGCCACGAACAGGGCGCGACCCATGCGGCCGAGGGCTATGCGCGCTCGACCGGCAAGCCGGGCGTCGTGCTGGTCACCTCCGGCCCCGGCGCGACCAACGCCATCACCGGCATTGTCGATGCGCTGATGGACTCGATCCCGCTGGTGGTCATCACCGGCCAGGTGCCGACGCACCTGATCGGCACCGACGCCTTCCAGGAAGCTGACACCGTCGGCATCACGCGCGCCTGCACCAAGCAGAACTATCTGGTGAAGGATGCCGCCGACCTGCCGCGGATCATCCACGAGGCCTTCCACATCGCCACCACCGGCCGCCCCGGCCCGGTGCTGATCGACATTCCCAAGGACGTGCAGTTCGCCAAGGGCGACTACTACGGCCCTAGCGAGGTCAAGTTCGGCCACGCCTATGCGCCCCGCACCAAGGGCGACCCGGCCCGCATCGCCGAGGCGGTGCGGCTGATCGCGTCGGCCCAGCGGCCGATCCTCTATACGGGTGGCGGCGTCATCAACGCCGGTCCCCGCGCGGCAGAGCTGCTGCGTGAGTTCGCGGCGCTGACCGGCGCGCCGGTGACCTCGACGCTGATGGGGCTGGGCGCCTATCCGGCCGCCGATCCGCAGTGGCTGGGCATGGTCGGCATGCACGGCACCTTCGAGTCGAACAGCGCCATGCACGGCTGCGACGTCATGCTGGCGCTGGGCGCCCGGTTCGACGACCGGGTGACCGGACGGCTGGACGCCTTCTCGCCGGGCTCGAAGAAGATCCACGTCGATATCGACGCCTCGTCGATCAACAAGAACGTCCGCGTCGAGGTCGGCATCGTCGGCGACGCCGCCAGCGTGCTGGAGGACATGATCGCGGTCTGGAAGGCCAAGGGCTACCAGGCCAACCGCCAGGCGCTCGACGGCTGGTGGCGGCGGATCGACGAGTGGCGCGCGCGCCAGTGCCTGCGCTACCGGCCCTCCGACACCGTCATCAAGCCGCAGCATGCCATCGAGCGTCTGTATGCGCTGACCAAGGACCGTGACGTCTACATCACCACCGAGGTCGGCCAGCACCAGATGTGGGCGGCGCAGTTCTACCGCTTCCAGGAGCCGAACCGCTGGATGACCTCCGGCGGTCTGGGGACGATGGGCTATGGCCTGCCGGCCGCCGTCGGCGTGCAGCTGGCGCATCCCAAGTCGCTCGTCATCGACATCGCCGGCGAGGCCTCCGTGCAGATGACCATGCAGGAAATCTCGACGGCGGTTCAGTACGAACTGCCGATCAAGATCTTCATCCTCAACAACGAGTGGATGGGGATGGTCCGCCAGTGGCAGCAGCTGCTGCACGGCGAGCGCTACAGCCACTCCTACAGCGAGAGCCTGCCGGACTTCGTGAAGCTGGCCGAGGCTTACGGCGCCGTCGGCATCCGCGCCGAGACGCCGGACGAGCTCGACGACAAGATCCGCCAGATGATCGACACGCCGCGCCCGGTGATCTTCGACTGCCGCGTCGAGAAGGCCGAGAACTGCCTGCCGATGATCCCGTCCGGGAAGGCGCACAACGAGATGATCCTGCCCGACGACGAGCGGGACATCGGCTCGGTCATCGACGCGGCCGGACGGAAGCTCGTCTGATTGTTCCGCTCATCCCCGCGAAAGCGGGGACCCAGGCTTTTTCTGCAAGCCGGAGCGATCTTCGATAAAACACCTGGGTCCCCGCTTTCGCGGGGATGAGCGGGGAGTGAGATGACCGATACGACCGTACAACCCGCCTCCGCCTACGACCTCGCGCACGAGACGGAAGTCGAGAACATCGCCACCTTCGCGCTGCTCGTGGACAACGAGCCGGGCGTGCTTCACCGCATCGTCGGGCTGTTCGCCGGGCGGGGCTACAACATCGAAAGCCTCACCGTCGCCGAGACGGACCGCAGGGCGCATACCTCGCGGATCACCATCGTCACGCGCGGCGCGCCGCACGTGCTGGAGCAGATCGAAGCGCAGCTGCGCAAGGTGGTCAGCGTGCGGCGCGTGCACGACGTGACGCGCGATCCCAACGGCGTCGAGCGCGAGCTGGCGCTGGTGAAGGTGCGCGGAAGCGGGACCGAGCGGGTCGAGGCGCTGCGCGTAGCCGAGATCTTCCGCGCCAAGGTCATCGACACCACGTCCGAGAGCTTCGTCTTCGAGATCACCGGCGCACCGTCCAAGATCGACAGCTTTGTGGAACTCATGCGTCCGCTGGGTCTTGTGGAGCTATCCCGCACAGGCGTGCTCTCGATCGAGCGAGGCGCCGAGGGGATGTAGAGACCCGGAGCGCTCCTTGAGACGCATCCTCTTCGCCACCCTGATCGCCGGCATGACCGCCGCGCCGGCCGAGGCCCAGGTCATCCGTCAGGAGCAGGTCACCGTCGCGGTGAACCCGGCCGCCATCCCGCCGCCCGATCCCGAGGCCTGGTGGACGGATAAATGGCCGGCCAAGCCCGAAGCCCTGAACCCGCTTCGCCGCCGCATCGGGCGCGGCGAGCGCCCGCCGGGCATGAACATCGACAACGGCGTCCCGCCCCTGCTCTACCGGCTGTGGATGCTGCCGCCCTTGCAGGAACAGCTGGTCCGGCGCGGCGAGGCCGTCGTCGAGATGTGGGCGCGGCCCGCCGAGACGGTCCGACAGGCCGTCGTGCGGGTGACCTTGCGCGGCGACGGCCGCGCCTTCGTTTCCGGCCGCGCCGGCTTTGGCTGCTGCGAGCCGGAGGTCTATCGGCTGGTAATGTTCGACCAGGAACTGCCGCCCGACCGCGCCGCCGCTGTGCGCGCCATCGTGCAGGACCCGCTGTGGGGCCAGCCGCGCTTCGCCGAGATCGTCGAAGATGGCGCCACCGTCGATATGCTGTGCGTCAACGGCATCTCCTACGACGTGAGCCTGGTCGTGCCCGGCGGCGGGCGTTCGCTGCATCGGGCTTGCTCCGGCGAGCAGGTGGGGTCCATCCAGCCCGTGCTGACGGCCTTGCTGAGCGCCGCCATGGGTTACGAGCCGCGCTTCGACGTCGTCTTCCCGCGCGGGGCTCGCTTCGAGCAGGCCAGGAGCGACTATCAAGCGCTGCTGGCGCGCGGCGGCCAGTTGCAGACCGCGCCGGACACGCCCGAGCAGGTGACGCTGGTCCCCGAGCCGCCGCCCGAGGAGGCGGATCCGGCGGTCCCGGTCCAGTAGCGTTGCCGACGGCGCGGTCTGGCCGCATCATCACGGCATGAAAGTCCTCACCGCCGCGGCGCTTGCGCTGGCCATCGCCACCCCCGCCCTCGCCCATGACCCGTCCGCCGTCGCCGAGGAGGTGCGCCAGGCCGACATCGCCTTCGCCGCCCGCGCCCAGGTGGTTACGCCGGCGCAGGCATTCCGCGAGTTCATGGACGAGACCGAGGGCCAGCTGTTCGGCGCCAAGCCCATCGTCGGCGCGGAAGCGATCTACGAGGCTTTCGGCGGCGACCAGCCGGCCAAGCTGAAGCTGCAGTGGGTCCCGACCCAGTGGTGGGGCTCCCGGGGTGGCGACATGGGCGTCACCACCGGCGAGTGGCGGCGTACCTATCTCGACGGCCGGCCCACGCTGACGGGGCGCTACGTCACCGTCTGGCGCAAGGACGCCAAGGGCGAATGGAAGGGCCTCGTCGACTTCGGCGAACCGGACGAAACGGCCCGCTCCAACGCGGTGGGCGAACTGCCCAAGCCCTGAATCCTTTCAAAACGGGCCCTTGGCCCCTATATTGGACGTGTTCGGGCTTGCCCGGACTATGGAGATAAACGCGCGCGAAATAAGCGGACTGGACCCGGGTGCGATTCCCGGCGGCTCCACCAAATCTTCCCGAGTTATCGCGGGATCATGCGGGGCCGATCAGCATCGACAGACGTGTAAAGGCGTTGCTTTCTCTCGGCGTGGCTCACCGTTTCGGGCCGTTAAACTAACTGCGAACGATAACTTCGCTGAAGAGTATGCGATCGCCGCGTAATGCGGTGCTAGCGAACTCGACCTAAAGCCCTGGGGGTTCAGATCCTCAGGCGGGGCTCGGAGGGGGCCTGGCAACAGAACCCCTCCACTTCCTCCAGATTTCCGACGTCTGTGCCCTGACGCGCCTTTGCGCGGCCCCAACGAAACGTTAGGTTTCGTCCGCTTTCCTGAGTTCACGGACGCCATGGCCCAACAGAAGCCGCCACAAGACCTGATGCACTACGAGGCGATGGCGCAGGACGCCCTGCGCGGCGTCGTCAAGACTGCCTTGCGCAAGGCAGCCGCGCCCGAAGGGCTGCCCGGTGACCACCACTTCTACATCACCTTCCGGACCAAGGCGCCCGGCGTCTCGGGGCCGCAGGACCTGCTCGGCAAGTACCCCGACGAGATGACCATCGTCCTGCAGCACCAGTACTGGGACCTGGCGCCGGGCGAGACCTTCTTCACCGTCACCCTGAAGTTCGGCGGCCAGCCGAAGCGGCTGTCGGTGCCCTACGCCGCCGTGACGCGCTTCTACGACCCCTCGGTGCAGTTCCTGCTGCAGTTCGAGGCGTCGGCCGAGGACGTCCGCGAAGAGCTGCCGGAGCTTGCGCCCGATGGCGAAGCCGAAGCGCTGGCCACCGATGCGCCCCCCGCCGAGGAGGGGCCGAAGGTGGTCTCTCTCGACCAGTTCAGGAAGAAGTAGGCCTTAGTGACCGACGTCGCCTCGCCTGAACCCGTTACCCTGACAGACGAGGCGATCCTGGCGCGTTTCCAGGCGGCCAGGAACCCGCCGAAGGGCTCGCAGCTGGTCGGTTTCCGCATGCTGTCGGTGGAACAGGCGACCCGCACGGTCGAGGTGGCCTTCGAAGCGTCCGAGCAGTTCTGCAACCCGATGCGCCAGATCCAGGGCGGCTATCTTTGCGTCATGCTCGACGAGTGCATGTCGGTGGCCTGCATGGTGGCGTCGGGCATGACCTCGGTGGCGCCGACGCTGGAGATGAAGACCAGCTTCTTGCGTCCCGCCACGCCGGGACCGCTGCGCGGCGTCGGCCGGGTGGTGCGCTGGGGCAAGACCATCGCCTTCACCGAGGGCGAGCTTTACGATGCCGAAGGGCGCCTGGTCGCCAAGGCGACCGGCACGGCCATGCCGACGCCTTTCGAAAGGTACAAGAAGTAGGGGTGAGACGTTTGGGGGTTCGGTCGATGCTGAAGGTGCTGGCGAGCGCTCTGGCGACGGCCCTGGCCCTCGCCCCGCTTCCCGCGACCGCCGCTTCGCCGTTCTCGGACTGGGCCGCCGTGGTCATCGCCGGTGACTGGCACGCGCACTCGGGCGGGCCGACCGAGGCCTTCGACAACGCCCGCCGCGACGTCGCCGCGACCCTGCCGGCGCTGGGCTTCTCGGCCGACAACATCCGCCAGTTCTCGACGCGCCCCGAGCGATATCCCGACACCCGGCCGATGCGCACCGAGCTGCAGCCGATCTATGAGACGCTGAGCCAGCTTGCCCAGAAGGCCACGGGCGGTTGCCTCATCTACTACACCTCCCACGGCGGTCCGCCGGGCGTGGTGCTGGACCGCGAGGGCGAGCAGATGCTGGTGCCGCCGCAGGTGATGGCTGACCTCGTCAACCAGGCCTGCCCCAACCGGCCCTCCGTGGTGGTGATCTCGGCCTGCTTCTCCGGAGTGTTCATCCCGGCGCTGCAGAAGAACGACCGCATGATCCTCACCGCCGCGCGCAGCGACCGCAGCTCCTTCGGCTGCGGCGAGGGCGACAAGTATCCCTACTTCGACGACTGCTTCCTGAGTTCCTCTGGCGCGGCCAACGACTTCGCCAAGCTCGGCGAGGCGGTGCAGTCCTGCGTCGCGCGCCGCGAGATCGAGACCGGCGCCCGCCCGCCATCGGAGCCGCAAATGTGGATCGGTCCTGCCATCAGGCCGATGCTGCCGCTCTACGCCTTCCGCAACAGCGGCATGACCGCGACCGCGCCGTGAAGCCGCCCAGCCTCTTCAAGCTCGCCGTCACGGCCGTCGCGGGTCTCGCCCTGATCGGCCCGGCCGCTGCGCAGGAGGCGCCCGAAG
>CAMLRH010000075.1 GCA_946482375.1 uncultured Caulobacteraceae bacterium
GCGCTGCTGATCGTCGGCGCGCTGTTCCTGCTGCTCTACCTGACGGGCATGGCGCTGGGCGTGGCCGTCATCGGCGTGCTCATCATCGGGGCCATCGTCGGCGCCTTCTGGCTGTCGCTGAAGATGCAGCGGCGGCGAAACAGCGTCAGCCGCTACCGATAAGCACGGCCGCGCCCGCCGCGATGGCGGCGATGCCGGCAAAGCGGCCGGCCGTCAGCTTTTCCTTGAGCACGAAGACGGCAATGGCGGTCGCGAACAGGATCGAGGTTTCGCGCAGGGCCGCGAGCCTCGGCGTATCGGCCATACGGAAGGCGGAGAGCGCCAGGCTGTAGGTCAGGATCGACAGCGCGCCCGCGATCAGCCCCGGCTTCCACTCGCTGCGCGCGGCGATAAGGAACCTCGGCCCGCGCCACAGGGCAAACAGCAGGCTGATGCCGGCGCCCAGAGTGAGGAACACCCAGACGATGTAGCTCAGCGCCGAGGGCGCGGCGCGCACCCCTTGCGCGTCGATGACCGTGTAGACCGCGATGCACCCGCCCGTCGCCAGCGCCCAGCCTAGCGAGGCGCGGGTGACGTGCCGCCCGAGCGCCACCGCCAGCACGCCGACCGAAACCAGCGCCACGCCGATCGCCACCAGCGGGCTGATCGGCTCATCGAAGAGAAGCACCGCCGCGGCCGCCGCCAGCGCCGGCGCGACGCCCCGCAGGATCGGATAGGCCACACTCATGTCGGCGGCCTCGAAGGCCTTGATGAGGCAGATCAGGTAGACGAGGTGCGTCGCCCAACTCATCGCCACCCAGCCCCACGCGCCGTGCGGAAGCTCGACGAAGAAGGCCAGCGGCAGGATCAGGATCGCCGAGAAGCCGTCGATCAGCGCCCGGCTCGACATCTTATCCTGGCCGGACTTGAGGATGGCGTTGACCATCGCGTGCAGCGCGCCGGAGGCCACCATCATCAGCGAGGCGAGCTGAACTGTCGTCATGGCCCAGCTAAATCGGGCCGACGCGGCGCTCGTCAATCCACCGGGTTGTGCTTTTCCACGAAGGCGACGGCGGCGTTGAGCATCTGCTGCCGCGTATCGCCCCGCGACAGCCAGTGGTCCTCGCCCTTGAGGGTGACCAGCTCCACCGGCTTGTCCGCCGCGCGAAGGGCGCGCTCCATCTTCCTGCTTTGCTCGTAGGGCACGACGGTGTCGTCCTTGCCGTGGATCAGGAGGATCGGCGCGTCCGCCCGCTCGGCGAGCCTGGCGGGCGAAAAGGCCTTCGGATCGGCGCCCATCTCCTCGCGCCAGTGGCGCATGACGGCGCTTGAATAGCCGCTCTTGTGGCGATCGTACTCGAGCATGTCGGGCAGGTCGGTGACGCCCGCCACGGAAACGGCGCAGCGGTAGAGGCCGTTCTGGATCGTCACCCCGGCCAGCGCCGCATAACCGCCGTAGCTGGCCCCGACGATGCAGGTGCGCTTTGGATCGACGATGCCCTCGCGGGCGAGCGCGGCGAGGCCGTCCGAGATGTCGGTCTGCATCTTGCGGCCCCACTCGCCCTCGCCGGCGTTGCGGAATTCCAGGCCATAGCCGGTCGAGCCCCGGAAGTTTGGCTGGAAGACCGCGTAGCCGCCGCTGGCGAAGGCCTGCACCCACCAGTCGAAGTCGGGATAGTCGCGCGCCGCCGGCCCGCCGTGGGGCAGCACGACCAGCGGCAGGTTCTTCGCCGCGCCCCCCGGCGGCAGGGTCAGCACGCCTTCCATCTCCAGGCCGTCGGCGGCCTTGTAGGCGAAGATGCGCATCGGCCCGACCGCCTCGGGCTTCACCATGGGATAGCTGTAGCCCACCCGGTCGGCCTTGCCGGTGCGCAGGTCGACCAGCCACCAGCTGCCGGAATCGCCGACACCGGAGGTGTGGACGATCAGCCGGTCGAAGGCGTCGTTCCAGGACACGAGGCGGGCGTTGAGGTCGGCGAAGGGCTTGAGCGCCGCGTTGACCTGCGCCTGCCTGGCCGGATCGAACAGCACCGGCGTCGGCCGCGACGCGTCGCGCACGAAGCCCAGCATCAGGCCTGTGCGGCGGTCGACGATGGTGTCGCGGATGGATTCCTCGCCGAGGATTTCGCTCGCCGCACCGCCGGCGATCGGCGCCTCCATCCAGAGCCGGGCCTCGTCCTCGTCCGGCACGTTGAAGATGACCGTGCCGGGCGTGCGGCCGCCGCTGATCAGTTCGACGTTCCCCAGCCTGTCGATGCCCTCCCCCAGCCCCGGACCGGTCTCGCCGCCGCGTACACGCCAGGCGCCGGAGCGGTCGTCGAAGTCGAGTGTCGCGACGATCTCGCCCTCGCTCACCAGCCAGTCGCGATGAAGTCCGTCCTTCCCCGGACCTCGGGAAATCATCTGGTGACCGCCGGTGTCGAGATCGACGCGGTAGAGGTCCGGGTGGCCCTTGTCGAAGAAGTAGACGTCGCCCTTGGACTTCGCGAGCGTGATGGCGCCGAAGTAGCCGTACCAGCGGCCGCGCTCCTGATGGTAGCCGTACTCCCCCCAGATGCCGTTGCCCGCCGCGCCCTTGGTCAGCAGCGGCTTCGCCTCCTGGGTTTTCACGTCGATGACAACGGCGTGGCCGATCTCGTACTTGGTCACGCCGAAGTTCGGACCGAGCGCATAGGCGGCGCTGCCGATGACGATGGTCTTGTCCTCGCCCGCCCAGTCGAGGCGGCGGATCTTGGCGTCGCCGAGGTCGGAGACCAGGATCGGCTTGCCGTCGGGACCGACCACCGCCAGCTTCCGCGCCTCGCCGACCGTGCCGACGATGGCGTAGCGGTCGCCGGACGGAGACAGCGAAACGGCCTCCACGCCCGGCAGCTGGCCGTAGGCCTTGAGCGGCGGCGGCCCGGCGGCCGCCGACGTCGCAACGCCCGCCGCCCAGATGGCGAGCGCGAACCAGATGCTACGCAAAAAATGCCCCTCCCCCGAAGGACCGGCGCATCATGTCGCCGGGTTATGCTTCTCCACGAAGGCCACGGCCGCCCGCAGCATCGCAAGGCGAGTGTCTTCCCGTGACAACCAGTGATCCTCGCCCGCAAGCTCGAGGAATTCAACCGGCTTGCCGGCGTCCCGCAGCGCGCGTTCCATGAAGCGGCTCTGCTCGGGCGGGACCTCGGTGTCGTCCTTGCCGTGGATGAGCAGGACGGGGGCGTCGGCGCGGGCGGCGAAACGGGCGGGCGAGACGGCCGCCAATTCTTCCTCGGTGCCAACCTCGGCGCGGAAGCTGCGGAGGCCCGCGCTGACGCGGCCGACCTTGTAGCCCAGCCAGTTGCGCATCTTCGGCAGGTCGCTCATCGGCGCGACGGCGACGGCGCAGCGGTAGATGTCCTGCTGCAGGGTGACCCCCGCCAGCGCGGCGTAGCCGCCGTAGGCCTGGCCCCTGATGCAGACGCGCTTCGCATCGACGATCCCGCGTTTGGCCAGTTCGGCCACGCCGTCGGAGATGTCGGTCTGCATCTTTCGGCCCCACTGGCGGTCGCCCGCCTCGCGGAACTCGGCGCCGTAGCCTTCGGAGCCACGGAAGTTGGGCTGGAAGACCGCGTAGCCCTTCGAGGCGAACGCCTGCGCCTGCCAGTCGAACTCGGGGTAGTCGCGCTCGGCCGGGCCGTCGTGGGGCATGACGAGAAGCGGCAGATCCTTCGCCTCCCTGCCCGGCGGCAGGGTCAGGACGCCTTCGATGTCGAGCCCGTCGGAGGCCTGGTACTTGACCACCTGCACGGGCCCGACGTCGGCGGAGCGCACGCGGGGGTAGGATCGGCCGATGTCGGTGGCCTTGCCGGTGGGGATGTCGACGAACCACCAGGTGCCGGAGTCGCCCGCCCCGTCGGTCTGCACCAGGAAGCGGTCGAAGGCCTGACTCCAGGACATCAGCCGCACGTTCTTGCCGGGAAAGGCCAGCATGGCCGCGCGCACCCGGTCCTGTGCGTTCTCGTCGAAGAAGCGGTTGTCGGGGCGGTCGGCGTCGCGGCGATAGCCAATGAAGATGTTGCTGGCCGGGTTGCGGTACTGCTCGGCGATGCGCACGCCACGGAAGAGGATCAGCTTCTCGCCCGTCTCAGTCCGCGTCTCGATCCAGGCGTCCTCGCCCTCGGGCGCGCGTTCGCGATAGATGACCGTGCCTTCGGTGCGGCCCTTGCCCGCCAGCAGGGTGTCGCCGAACTGGTCGACGCCCTGGGCGATAACCTTGCGTTCGGCGTTGCGCACGCGCCAGCCGCCGCCCCGGTTGTCGTACTCGAAGATGGCGGCGATCTCGCCGTCGGCGCCGACAACCCAGCTCTTCACCGTGTCGCCCGCGTCGTCCTCGGCCATCAGCTTCGCCCCGCCCGTATCGAGATCGACGCGGAAGAGGTCGGGGTGGTTGTCCTTGAAGATGTAGCGGTTGGCGGTCTGCGACTTGAGGAACCTCAGGCCGCCGAGGAAGGCGTACCAACGGCCGCCGACCTGCCGGACGCCGTGGTAGCCCCAGACGCCGTTGCCGCTCTCGCCGCCGTCGGCCAGCGCCCAGAAGTTCTTGCCGGTCTTGAGGTTGAGGACCAGCGCCTGACCGACCTCGTACTTGAGCAGCTTGAAGCGGGGGCCAAGCCCCATGGCCTTGCTGGTGAAGACGATCAGATGCTCGTCGCCGGCCCAGGCGATGTCGCGGACCTTGTGGTCCTCCAGCGGCGCGACCATCACCGGCTTGCCGCCGGACTCGATGACGACGAGCCGGCGTGTGCCCTCGACCTCGCCGACGATGGCGTAATGCTTTCCGGACGGCGCGAGCGCGGCCATGTCGACGCCCGGCAGCTTGCCGTAGGCTTCGAGCGGCGGCGCGGCCATCGCCGGCGCCGCGATCAGGACAGCAAAGGCGGCCGCCAGCGCGGCGGCGCAACGCGACAACATCATTTTCCCCGAGCTTGCAGCGCTAACTATGTTCACACGCGATGGGTGAGGATCAAGGCGACATTCCGCTGCATTGCAGCAGGGGAACTTGAAGTTTCGGGGCGTCCGGACTAGTCTCGACGCCCCCGGACGACAGCGCCCGCGGCCGGAATCACCTCTCAGGGCGAACGAGCTCAATAATCCGCCAATGGAAAAAGTGCCGATGACCGCCGAGGGCTACCAGGCCCTCGACGAAGAACTGAAGCGTTTGAAGACGGTGGAACGGCCCGCGGTTATCGCGGCCATCGCCGAAGCACGCGCGCATGGCGACCTCAGCGAAAACGCCGAATACCACGCCGCCAAGGACCGTCAGGGCTGGATCGAAGGCCGCATCGCCGAGATCGAGGACAAGATGGCCCGCGCCCAGGTCATCGACGTATCGCGTCTGTCTGGCGGACAGGTGAAGTTCGGCGCCACGGTCAGCGTGGTCGACGAGGACACCGAAGAGGAGTCCCGCTACCAGATCGTCGGCGAGCACGAAGCCGACGTGAAGAGCGGCCGCATCTCGCTGACCTCGCCGCTGTCGCGCGCCATGATCGGCAAGGAAGTGGGCGATGTCGTCGAGGTGAACACCCCCGGGGGCGTGAAGGCCTACGAGATCCTCAAGGTCGAGTGGGTCTAGGCTTCCCCTGATCGTCATCCCCCGGCGAAGTCCGGGGGACCTAAGCGGCCTAGCCCATCACGCACCACGGTCTGGGTCCCCCGGATCGCCTACGGCGACCGTGGGATGACGCGGTGGGTAGATGACGAGTATGTGGGGTCGTGGCTAACCAAACCGCACCGCTGACCATCTGGGCCGTCTCGGACGGTCGCGCCGGTATCGAGGGCCAGGTCGTCGGCATGGCCGAGGCGCTGGCCAAACAGCGCAAGGCTACCGTCGAGATCAAGCGGATCGGCTGGAAGGACTGGACCGGGCGCCTGCCGTGGTGGCTGGTCCCCTTCCCGTCCCGCTGGCTGACGCCGGAAAGCGAAATCGCGCCGCCTTGGCCCGACGTCCTGGTCGCCGCCGGCCGCGCCACCCTGCCCGTTTCCATGCGCATCCGCCGCTGGTCGAAGCGGAAGACCTTCGTCGTCCAGCTGCAGGACCCGCGCTGTTCGCCGCGCCACTTCGACGTGGTGGTGCCGCCGCTGCACGATCGGCTGAGTGGTGAGAACGTCATCCCCATCACCGGCTCGCCGCACCGGGTGACTGCGGCACGGCTGAACAAGGACTATCGCCGCTTTGCGAAACGGATCGAGCCGCTGCCGCAGCCACGCGTGGCGGTGCTGATCGGCGGCAAATCGAAGGGCTTCGACCTTTCAGTCGGGCGGGCCGGGCAGATGGCCCGCGAAATCCGCCTGCCGCTGGAGCAGGAGGGCGGCTCGCTCTTGATGACCTTCTCTCGCCGCACGCCCGACGAGGCCAAGGAAGCTTTGCGCGAGGGCTTGAAGGACCTGCCTGGCATCATCTGGGACGGCGAGGGCGAGAACCCCTATTTCGCCTTCCTCGCCGGCGCGGACTACATCCTGGTCACCGAGGACTCGACCAACATGGCAACCGAGGCGGCGGCGACGGGCAAGCCGGTCTTCATCCTCCGCATGGAAGGCCGCAGCCACAAGTTCCGCCTGTTCCACGAGACGCTGGAGCGCCACGGCGCCGCGCGGCCTTACGGCGGCGGCTTCCACCGCTGGACCTACGAGCCGCTGCAGGAAACCGAGCGGGCGGCCAAGGAAATCTGGCGCCGCTTCGATGCTCACCGGACTCGGTGAGCGCCGGAATCATCGCTACATAGTTTCGTCATGACCGAACCTCGTTCCACCCGCTGCCTGATCGTGGGATCCGGCCCGGCCGGCTACACCGCCGCCGTCTACGCCGCCCGCGCGCTGCTCAAGCCCGTGCTGATCCAGGGCATCCAGCCCGGCGGCCAGCTGACCATCACCACCGACGTGGAGAACTATCCGGGCTTCGCCGACGTCATCCAGGGCCCCTGGCTGATGGAGCAGATGCAGGCCCAGGCCGAGCACGTCGGCGCCGAGATCATCAACGACATCGTCTTGGAAGCGGACCTGTCCCAGCGGCCGTTCCGGCTGAAGTGCGACAGCAGTCAGGAGTGGCTGGCCGAGACGCTGATTATCTGCACCGGCGCGCAGGCCAAATGGCTGGGCATCGAGAGCGAGGCGAAATTCCAGGGATTCGGCGTGTCGGCGTGCGCGACCTGCGACGGCTTCTTCTATCGCGGCAAGGAAGTGGTCGTGGTCGGCGGCGGCAACACCGCCGTCGAGGAGGCGCTGTTCCTGACCAACTTCGCCAGCAAGGTCACCGTCGTGCACCGGCGCGACGAGTTCCGGGCCGAGAAGATTCTGCAGGAGCGCCTGTTCGCCCATCCGAAAATCGAGGTCATCTGGGACAGCGCCATCGACGAGGTGCTGGGCGAGAGCGATCCGCTGGGCGTCACCGGCGTGCGGCTCAAGAACGTCAAGACCGGCGAGACCCGGACCATCGCCGCCGACGGCGTGTTCATCGCCATCGGCCATGCGCCCGCGAGCCAACTGTTCGCCGGCCAGCTGGAAGCCGACAGCTCCGGCTACCTGAAGGTGAAACCCGGTACGGCCTCGACGGCGATCCCCGGCGTCTACGCGGCCGGCGACGTCACCGACGACGTTTACCGGCAGGCGGTGACGGCGGCCGGCATGGGCTGCATGGCGGCGCTGGAGGCCGTGCGTTTCCTCGCCGAGGAAGACCACGCCAAGGCCCACCATCCGATCACTCACGCCGAGGCCGAGAAGATTGGCGCCTGGTGATTATCCGCCTGGCCCGCGACGACGACCGCGCCGCCATCCGCGAGGTCGTCTCCGCCGCCTTCGGGGAACCTGACGAAGCCGACCTGGTCGATCGCCTGCGCGCCGATGGCGACGCACTGGTCGAACTGGTGGCCGACGAGGACGGCGAGGTCGTCGGCCACATCCTCTACAGCCCGATGCAGTCCGACCCGCCCGCCAGCGTGGCGGCGCTGGCGCCCGTCGCCGTGAAGCCCACCGTGCAGCGCGCCGGCATCGGCATCGCGCTCAATCGAGCGGGACTAGCGGCGTGTCGCGAGGCAGGCGTCGAGCTCGTCATCGTACTCGGCCACGCCGACTACTATCCGCGCTTCGGCTTCTCGGCGGAGCTCGCGAAGCGCGTCCACGCGCCCTTCTCGGGCCCGAGCTTCATGGCGCTGGAGCTGAGCCCCGGCGTGCTCGGGGCGGAGCGAATCGTCCGTTACGCGCCCGGCTTCGGCATTTAACCCCCTCCCGTCATCCCGGACGGCCGTTAGGCCGATCCGGGACCCAGGCTTCACAGTCGCTGCCTCTGGGTCCCGGCTCTCCGCTGCGCTTCGGCCGGGATGACGATGAAGTTTAGTCGCCCGAGGTCGGGTCCCGCGTCGTCAGCGGCGCGTTCGGGTCGGCGACCGGCGTCTGCGGGCCCGGCGCGGAAGCCGGCGGAGGCGGCGTCGGCAGCGGCGGAATTCTCAGGGGTGCGGTCGTGATCGACGGCGCGGCCGGGGTCGCCGTTCCGGAGTATGGCTGCGGACCGGTCGGCAGCGGCGCCGTCGAAGATCGCGCCGTGCGGGTCGTGGGCTGGCTCACGGCGGCGGTTTCCACCGGCTCGGTCGCGCCGCGAAGCTCGGGCTCCTCGGCGGCCGGTTCTTCGGCCACGATCCCGGCCCAAGCAGGCGGCGTGATGACCGGCTCGCGCGCCGCCGGCGTCGGCGTCGGGGCGACGGCCACCGGCTCGAAGGTCGCGGTCTCTTCCGGCTGGCGCAGCATCAGCCAGGCGGCCCCGGCCATGACGGCGGAGACGGCGACGGCGGCGCCGATGAACAGCGGCGTGCGGTTCTCGCTGCGCTTCCTGCGGCGCGGCGCGGCGAACGGCGCTTGCGGCGGCGCAATGAACGGCGGGGCGGGCGTGATTTCCGGTTCGGGCTCGAACGCGACGGCCTCGACCACCGGCTCGGGCGCGACCGGTTCGACCTCCGGCGTCGCCTGCGGCGCGGTGTAGCCGACCGGCAGGGCCGAGCCGGTCAGGATGCTGGACTGGCGCGCGGGGCCCGGCGGCGCGGCGGCCGGTTTCGGCGCCGGCTTGGGGGCGGCGGCCTTTGCTCCCGGCGGCGCCTTGGGCACGCGCAGATGGAAGGTCTGCTCAGGCGCGCGCGGCCAGGCGCTCGGCGCCTGATAGGGGTTGTTGCTGCTGCGGTCTGAAGGCGGTTGCTGCATTTCAACTCAAGCCCGGTTGCCCCCGCACGGCCAAAGTCGCGGGGGAATTGGCCCGTTTCGTGACAGTCTACTCCTTCGGCTTGCGCTCGCCGAGCGGCAAGTCGCCGCTGAAGGCCGGCGTCTCGGCCGGAGCGGTGGCGATGGGGGCGTCGGTGTTGTCCAGCGCCTTCAGCTTTTCGTTGATGCGCGCGATCTCTTCCTTGGTCGGCGCGCGACGAGAAGCGGTGATGGTGTTGGCGGCCCGCGCGGGCGGCGGCGCGCCGGGCGCCTCGGGCTCGGCCACCGTGTAGGTCCGTTCGCCCAGCGTGACCGTGCGGACCACCGCCTTAATGGGGACCAGCTGGTCGCCCTGGATGCGCTCGTCGATGCCCTGGAGGATGGCCGGCGTCAGGTTGCGCTCGCCGCCGCGGTAGCGGCCGGTGAAGGCCCTGACCTCGCCCGCCGGTCCGGTCCAGCGGTAGAAGATGTGCGCGCCCACCTGGGTGATCTTGTAGAGCGTCGGCGCCCAGTACGGCGCGACATAGTCGGCGTGGTAGTGGGTCGCCGTCCCCACATCCTTGGCCACAAAGCCGTTCAGTGCCTTCTTCGCCACCGCCCGCGCCTGGCGCCAGAGCGAGGGAACCGGCGCGCGGGCCAGCGAGCCGTCGCAGGTGAAGCTGAACTGGCAGCCGGTCTCGCGCATGGCGCCTTCGAAGACCACGCCGCAGATCGACTT
>CAMLRH010000076.1 GCA_946482375.1 uncultured Caulobacteraceae bacterium
CTGAACCTGTCGGTGGCGGGCGTCGAGAAGAATATCCGCAAGGCGATGGCCCACGTCACCGCGCGGCTGGAGGCCTCGCAATGACCCGCCAGCAGGAGACCGCCGCCGACTGGCTGATGCGGGAGGAGGACGGCCAGCTTGGCCCGGACGGGCTGGCCGAGCGCGACGCCTGGCTGGCCGAGCATCCCGACCATGTCGCCGCCTACGACGCCGCGCGCCGGGCGATGCGGCGGGTGGACGATGTCGGCGCCGATCCCGGCATCCTGGCGCTCCGAGCCGCGGCGTTGTCGACGAAGGCGCGTCCGCGGCTGCGCCCCTGGCAGATGGCGGCGGCCGTCGCCGGCGTTACGGTGCTGGCGGGAGCCATGGCGTTCGTCACGACCGACCGTTCCGGTTCGATGGCGGTGGCGGCGGTCGAGCAGTTGTCCCACCCCGGGGCGGCGGTCTATCGCACCGCCGTGGGCGAACGCTCCACCGTGACCCTGCCGGACGGGTCGGTCGCCACGCTCAACACCGATACGGTGGTGCGGGTCTCCTATACAAAGGCGGCGCGAGGCGTACGGCTGGTGCGCGGCCAGGCCCTCTTCGAGGTGGCGCACGGAAAGCCGCGACCCTTCGAGGTCTATGCCGGCGACCGGGTCATCACCGCGCTCGGCACCGTGTTCGACGTGCGCCTGCAGGGCGACCGGGTGAAGGTGGCGCTGGTCGAGGGGCGGGTGCGCGTGAAGACGCGGGCCGAGCCCTCCGCGGCGGCGCCCGCGCCGCAGGTGTTCATGGCGCCGGGCGAACTGCTCGAGGCGCGCCCGACCGAACCCATGCGGGTGCACAACGTCGATGTCGCGCAAGCGACCAGCTGGCGCTCCGGCGTGCTGGTTTTCGACGAAACGCCGCTGGCCGACGCCGTGGCCGAACTCAACCGTTATTCGAACGAACGGCTGGTGATCGAGGACCCGGAACTGGCCGCCTACCATGTCTCGGGCGTGTTCAAGACCGGCGACATCAACCGCTTCGGGCGCACGGTTCAGGAAATTTTGCCGGTCGCGCTGGAGGTGAAACCGGGTGGAACCACAGTTCTGACGAGGAGGCCGGCAAATATTCCGGCCGCCGGGTAAGGATGTAATCGCGTGCTGCGTCCCTGATGCGAGGGGAAGCAACCAAAGGCTTCCCGGCCAAAAAGGGGGGAAGCGACTATGCGTAACATGGCATTTCGCACGCTGTTGTTTGCGTGCTCGGCGAGCGTTGCAATTGCAACGGCGAATACTGCATCGGCCCAGGTGGGCGATGCGGTAGCCTTCGATATTCCATCGCAGCCGCTGAGCGCCGCGCTCACCCAATTCGCTACGCAGAGCAAGGCCGAAATCCTGTTCTCGTCGCACCTGGCGCGGGACCAGCGCGCGCCGGCGGTACAGGGCGAAATGCCGGCCGGCGAAGCGCTTGGCCTGTTGCTCGCGCAGTCGGGCCTCGGCTATCGCATCACACCCACCGGCTCGTTCGTGATCGAGCCCACCGACCCCCAGTCCGCAAGCGCCGCGGGGGACGGCGCTGAGGTCGAAGCCCTGATCGTCACCGCCCAGAAGCGGGAAGAGGACATCCAGGACGTTCCGATCGCCATTTCGGCGTTCACGCAGGAAGCGCTGGAGCGGTCACAAATCGCCGGTGGTCCGGACCTGATGACCCAGGTCCCCAACATGACCTTCACGAAGACGAACTTCACATCGTACTCGATCCAGATTCGGGGCATCGGCACCCAGGCGATTTCGGCGACGACCGATCCGGCGGTGGCGGTGGCGTTCAACAACACCCCGTTCGTTCGTAACCGCTTCTTCGAGCAGGAATTCTACGATCTGGAACGGGTGGAGGTCCTGCGCGGGCCCCAGGGCACGCTCTATGGCCGCAACGCGACGGCCGGCGTGGTCAATATCATCTCGGCCAAGCCCAGGTTCTCCTACGAGGCCAAGCTTTCAGCGGATGTCGCCAACTACAATTCGACGCGCCTTGAAGGGATGATCAACATTCCGTTGATCGAGGACATGGTCGCCCTGCGCGTCGCCGGCGCCTGGACCAAGCGTAACGGCTATTCCGTCAACGAGATCACCGGCAGTTCCATTGACGGCCGCGACCTGTGGTCGACGCGGGTTTCCTTGCGGTTCGTACCCAGCGACCGGGTCAGCGCCAACCTCATCTGGGAACATTTTGAGGAAGACGACGACCGCCTGCGCTCGGGCAAGCAGTTGTGCAAGAAGCACACGCCCACAGACGTCGCCGGTGTTCCGTTCCCGGTTGAACAGTTCCCCGGGCAGAACTCCTCCCCTATCGCGACCTATAACCAGGGCTGCGTGCCGGCGTCCCTGTATGCCGCAGAGTCGTTCCAGACGCCCAACGGGTTTGCCCTGCCCTACTACCACCCGCTCAGCCAGCTCGGTTTGCCGACGGTCCCGGGCCTCGACCCCTACGCCAGCGTCAGCCAGTCGCGCGACCTTCGGGTCATCGAGTCCATCGTCGATCCCGAGTATCGCACCAAGACCGACACGGTCGAACTGCAGGTCCGCTTCGACCTCAGCGACAGTCTGACGTTGGATTCGGAGACGGCCTACAGCTTCGACAGCCTGTTCTCGATGCAGGACTACAACCGCTTCGCCACCGCTCCCGGCGCGTTTAACCAGGAGGCCTATAATGGCGGCAGCAGGGCGGCGAACGCCCGGCCTGGCGTGCTGGTGGACGGCGTCTTCTGCGACCCGCAGATCGGTTGCACCGACCGCCTGGTGGCGCTGGATCTATCGACCGCGGACTCCCGCCACTTCAGTCAGGAGTTCCGCCTGTCTTCAAACTTCGGCGGGCCGTTCAACTTCAGTCTCGGCGCAAATTTCCTGCGTTACGACACGATGGACAAATACTACGTCTTCATCAACACGATGAGCATGCAGGCCGCGAAGACGCAGTGGGCGAACAATCCCTATTACGCCGACGGTCCTTATGTGGCCGGGGTGTCCGACAACAGCGAATGCCTTACCGCCTATATCGCGGGTGACCCGACGGTCGTCGGCGACTTTTCGGGTTGCATATACATGGACCCCAACCCGATCGGCAGCCTGAACGACCTTGGACACAACTATTTCCTCAGCAAGAATCCCTACCGGCTGATCTCCTACGCCGCCTTTGGCGAGGTCTATTACGAGATGACCGACAACCTGAAGGTCACCGGCGGCCTGCGCTACACGGTCGACAAGAAGCACGCCCCCCGGATTCCGAGCTGGCTGATCGTCGATTACTCGATCGGCTATCCTGTGGCCGAGATCGTCGATCTGGAATGGCGTGAGCCGACCGGCCGCCTTGCTATCGACTGGAAGCCGGACCTCGCCTTTACTGACGAGACGTTGCTCTACGCCTCCTTCGCTCACGGCTACAAAGCGGGAGGCGTCAATCCGCCGCCGATGGTGGTGGGCGCCGGTCAGCTCGACCACGTCGTTGGCGCGGTGGAGTCGGTCCTGCATCCCAAGACCTTCGATCCCGAATTCATCAACGCCTTCGAGGTGGGAACAAAGAACACGCTGTTCGACGGGCGCGTGACGCTTAACGCCACCGCCTTCTATTACGACTACAAAGGCTATCAGATTTCGCAGATCACCGATCGCTCGGCCGTAAACCTGAACTTCGATGCGGAGGTTTGGGGTCTTGAGGTGGAGGCTGACTGGCGGCCGACCGATAACCTTCGGCTGGGCTTCAGGGGCGGCTACGAAAACACCCGGCTGGCCGACGGCTCCGAGGCCGTGGACGTGATGGATCGCACGGCCGGCCGGGAAGGCTGGGTGGTCGCCAAGCCGTTCCCGGCCCTGGCTTCCAACTGCATCTTGCCAACCTGGCTCGTCACCTACGGTGGCCGACTGAACACCGTCAACACCCAGAACGTTACCGAGGTTTCGGGCGATGTCGGCTTCTGCGTCCACGCCTACATCTCAGGTTTCGACCCGGTGACGCAGCTTCCGTATAAGGAAAACCCCACCGTGAGGCGGACCTATCCGGATGCGACGCTTAGACCTTTGCCGTCAGCCTTTTTGGGGTATCCCGGTTTCGATCCAAAGACCGCGCCGAACAACGGCGAAGGTTTCGCGGCCGACATCAGCGGCAACGAACTGCCCAACGCGCCCCATTTCACTGGAACCTTGACCGCCGATTACAGTCTGCCATTGCGCGGCGACTGGCTGGTGAACCTGCATGCCGACCTGTATTACCAGTCGGAAGCGTGGACCCGGGTCTTCAACACGCCCGGCTACGACAAGCTGAAAGCCTACACCAACGTCAACCTGGCGGCGCGCTTCACCAATGAGAACGCGGGCTGGGCGGTGATGGCTTACATCAAGAACGTCTTCGACCGCGACAGCATCACCGGCGCGTTCCTGAACTCCGACGACACCGGCCTGACCACCAACGTCTTCCTGACCGAACCGCGCCTCTATGGCCTACGCGTGACCAAGCAGTTTTCGGACGTGCCCCTGCTGGGCAGTCTGTTCGATCCTCGTCGCGACCATCCGGCCGGCGAGCCTTACCGCTTCACCCTGGAGGTTGGCGGCGGCTCAAGCCGCATCCAGCAGGATACCGCCATCCGGGCGCCGGAGTGGCTCGATCTCTACCGTCCCGACGCCGGCTTCCCGCTTTGGCCACAGGACGACGACCTCGACCTCGCCGACGCACGGGAGGTGAAGCTGACCTATGCCGTGGATGCCTGGCGCTTTTCAGCGGCGACGCGTTACGCCAGGGTCGGTTCGCGCGCCGTGGGCGAAGACAGCCAGCGCGATCCCGACATTCACTTCCTCGACCTTTTCGGCCAGGCGACGACCTGGGAAAGCCCCCTGAACTGGGGGTCCGATATCGCCGTCGACAGCGAGGAGTACGCGATTGCCGACTTCCGGGTCGGTCGCGACATCGGTATCGGCGTCTGGGGCGAGACGGGCTCTTCGGTGCTGTCTCTTGGCGTTCGGGATGCGGACCTGAAATCGACTTCGGACGTCAAGCTGCGCAGCGACCCTGACCACCGCTACCCGGACGATGGCACGAACGCCATCAAGTACGAACGTCATTGGCATCACGTCGAAGACAGCGTCGTGGCCGAACGTTCCTTCAAGGGAACGGGTCCTACGATCAGCTGGGACGCGTCCAGCGCGTTGTTGGGCAATGGCCAAACCGGGAGCCTGAATGTGGACTGGAGCCTCGATGCCGGGCTGTTGTTCGGCAAGCAGAAGGCCGACGTTCGCCGGGAACTCGTTACTGAGTATCTCACCGGGTCTTCTCTCGCTCCGGCGACGACCACCACGGTCGCCGACATCCCGCCGCGCCAGGAATCCAGGTCGGTTCAGGTGCCGGTCGCTGGCTGGAGTCTGGGCCTGTCCTACTCGCTCGACTGGCTGAAGCTCGGGGCGGGCTATCGCTGGGAGCGCTACTTCGACGCCATCGACGGCGGCATCGAGGAGCGCCAGGAATACGACCGCACCATCGACGGCCCGTACTTCAAGCTGTCCGTCGGCTTCGGCGGCTAACACTCCGGCTTCGGTCCCCTCTGAACCGGATACAACTGAGGCGGCGGGATCGCTCCCGCCGCCTCATTTTTTCAACCCGCTTCGTGGAGGCGTTTCAGCGCCTCTCAGTTGTTAGTTGTAGGCGACGGTGACGTCGAAGGCGCCGCTGTAGCTGCCGGTCGCGGTCGTCGAGGCGACCGAGAACGAGCCGCCGACGCCGAAAGTGGCGGTGCCGCTGGCGCCCAGCGAACCGCTGATCGTGCCGGTGGCGGCCGACTTGGTCAGGGCGACGGTGAGGGTCTCAGAACCGCCCTGGCGCGTCATGTCGAAGCTGGCCGGGGTGGAGATCGAGAAGGTCTGGCCGCCTTCGCCGGTGACCGTGTAGGTCGCGCGGCCCGAGGTGGAGGGAGCCAGCGCGGCGTCGCCGCCGCCGGTCAGGTCGCGGGCGCCGTTGGAAGCGTCGATAGCGACGGTGTTGGAGCCGGAGTTCGGCTTCACGACCGAACCGAAGGCCAGGTCGGTGTCCTTGGCCAGCGACAGCGGCTGGATGATCTTGACCGAGCCCGTGGTGGACTGGGTGGCGGAGTTCTGCGCCAGCGCCGGAGTGGCGAGAGCCGAAAGGGCGGCGACGGCGGCGGCGATCTTCATCAGACGGGTCATTTCAAAGTTCCTTCAGCGAGCGGGTTGATGCTCCTGCCGACATCGTTGCAACGGGTGTGCCAACCCGCTGTCCCACGCTAGAACAGGGCCATGCGCAGGCTGACACCACACCCGGATTTCCCTTGTCTGTCCGGGGCTTACGTCGAATCGCGAGTCAACTTGTCGCAGAACGGCGTTATGTCTCTGGGGTATGTCCTGGGCGGGTTGGAGGTGGGGGTGAAGCTTCCCCGCCATGCCTTTTCGGCCCGCAAAAGTGACCTATGGCGGCACACCTGCTTCGAGGCGTTCGTCCGCGCCGGGGGTGACGGCTATCTGGAGATCAACCTGTCGCCTTCGACCGAATGGGCCGTCTACGCCTTCGACGGCTATCGGCAGGGGATGCGGCCGGCCGACCTGCCGCCGCCGCGGATCGAGGTGGAACAGGCGCCTGACCGCTTCGAATTACGCGCGGAACTCGATCTTGGCGGCCTTTTGCCCGTGGAAGCGCTCTGGAAGGTGGGTCTGACGGCCGTTGTCGAAACGGAGGAGGGGCTTTCCTACTGGGCGCTGGCCCACCCGCCGGGGAAGCCGGACTTCCACCACCCCGATTGCTTTGCGCTCGAACTTCCCGCAACTGGACGCCCATGAAGTTCGGCATCGACCGCCTGCTGGCTGATCCTGAGCTGCGCAAGCCGCTGGCCGGCCGCCGCGTGGCGCTGCTGGCGCACCCCGCCTCGGTGACCGAGACGCTGGAGCATTCGCTGGACCGCCTTGCGAGGTGTCCCGATTTGGGACTCACCGTTGCGTTCGGCCCTCAGCACGGCCTGCGCGGGGACAAGCAGGACAACATGGTGGAGTCCGAGGACTTCCACGATCCCGTCCATGGCATCCCGGTCTTCAGCCTCTACGGCGAGGTCCGGCGGCCGACCGACGCCATGATGGAGACGTTCGACGTCCTGCTCGTCGATCTGCAGGACCTCGGCTGCCGCATCTACACCTTCATCACCACGCTGCGGTACGTGCTGGAGGCGGCGGCAGAGCACGGCAAGGCGGTCTGGGTGCTGGATCGGCCCAACCCGGTCGGCCGTCCGGTCGAGGGCCTGACGCTGCGGCCCGGCTGGGAGAGCTTCGTCGGCGCGGGGGCCATGCCCATGCGCCACGGCCTGACGCTCGGCGAACTCGGCCACTGGTTCATCAAGACGCTGAAGCTCGACGTCGAATACCGCGTCATCGAGATGGAAGGCTGGGCGCCGCACGACGCCCCCGGCTATGGCTGGCCGCTGAACGAGCGGGTCTGGGTCAATCCGAGCCCCAATGCGCCCAACCTGTGGATGGCGCGCGCCTACGCGGGCACGGTGATGGTCGAGGGCGCGACCCTGTCGGAAGGCCGCGGCACCACGCGCTCGCTGGAGCTGTTCGGCGCGCCGGATATCGA
The DNA here is from genome assembly GCA_946482375.1 of uncultured Caulobacteraceae bacterium. Next base: position 7,585 of record CAMLRH010000076.1, read on the forward strand.
CGCCCGCGCCGTGCTGGCCGAAATGCAGGCGCTGGCCCCGCAGTGGCTGGAGGGCTGCAGCTTACGGGAATGCTGGTTCGAGCCGACCTTCCACAAGCATGCGGGCCAGCTCTGCAACGGCATCCAGATTCACACCGAGGGGCCGGCCTACGACCACGAGGCCTTCCGACCCTGGCGGTTGCAGGCGTTGGGGTTCAAGGCGATCCGTCGTCTGCAGCCCGACTACCCGCTCTGGCGCCACTTCGACTACGAGTACGAGCACGGCAAACTCGCCATCGACGTCATCAACGGGGGCCCAGCGCTTCGTGAATGGGTCGACGACCCGGCCGCCACGCCCGCCGACCTCGACGCCCTGACCACGCCCGACGAACAAGCCTGGCTGGAAGAGCGGCGGGAATACAAGCTGTACTGAGATGGCCGCGCATGGGGACCTCTGCCGGCGTCTTGGCATCGAGCTTCCCATCGTCCAGGCCCCGATGGGCGGGGCGGCCAATCCCGCGCTGGCGGCTGCGGTCAGCAACGCCGGCGGGCTCGGCATGCTGGCGCTGTCGTGGCATCCGGTCGAGGCGCTGCGGGCGGAGATCCGCGCGACACAGGCGCTGACCGACAAGCCGTTCGGAATCAACCTCGTTCTGGCTTTTCCACAGGAGGCCCGGCTGGCCGCCGCGCTGGAGGAAGGCGTGCGGATCGTCTCCTTCTTCTGGGGCGACCCCGCGCCCTTCGTCGATCGGGCCCACGCCGCCGGCGCTCTGGCTATGACCACGGTCGGCAGCGCGGCAGAAGCGAAGGCCGCCGCCGACGCCGGGGTGGACGTGATCGTCGCCCAGGGCTGCGAGGCTGGCGGCCATGTCTGGGGCCAGGTCGGGACCCTCCCGCTCGTTGCCGCCGTGGTCGACGCGGTGACGCCGACGCCGGTGCTGGCGGCGGGGGGTATCTCCGACGGGCGAGGGCTAGCCGCCGCGCTGGCGCTGGGCGCGGGCGGAGCCTGGATCGGCACCCGCTTCCTTGCCAGCGAGGAGGCGGCGATCCATCCGCTCTACCGCGAGCGCCTGTTCGCGGCCGATGAGACGGCGACCGTCCATACCGAGCTGTTCGACGGCGGCTGGCCGAACGCCCCGCACCGGGTGCTGCGCAACTCGACCGTCGAGGCGTGGGAGGCGGCGGGTTGTCCCAAAACGGGACGGCCGGGCGAGGGCGAGGTCGTCTGCCAGAGCGCGTTCGGTCCGATGCCGCGCTACGCCTCCTACACCGCCGGTCCCAACGACACCGGCGACATCGAAGCGACCTCGCTGTGGGCGGGACAGGGCGTGGCCGGGGTGACCCGCACCCAGCCCGCCGCCGACATCGTCCGCGACATCGCCGCCGAGGCCCGCACCGTCCTGGGTTCGCTCGCGACGGCCTTCTAGGCCGGCTTGACAGCACCGGAAGCGGGTTCAGCCTTACGCGTATGGGCGTCGCACGCACGCATACGCAGGGGGACCATGCCGCCGAGCTGGCGAAACAGCTCGACGCGCGCTACCGCGCCGCCCTGATGAACTACTTCCTGCGGCGGGTGCGCGACCGCGCCGAGGCTGAGGACCTGACGCAGGAGGTTTTCCTGCGCATCGTGCGCCGCCCAGACCCCGCGCCGCTGGAGAACGCCGAGGTCTTCCTGTTCTCCATCGCCGGCAACCTGCTGCGCGACCGGGCCCGGCGCGCCGCCAGCCGCCACAAGGCCGATCATCGCAGCCTCGACGATCCGGACGGCGATCTGACCCATTCGCCGTCGCTCATTGAGGCTCGCGCGCCCGACCGCGTCCTAATGAGTCAGGAGTCCCTCGGCGAGGTGCTGAGGGCGCTGGACGAGCTTGGCGAAAGGACCCGCGACATCTTCATTCTCTACAAGCTCGAGAAGATGAAGCACCGCGAGATCGGCGCGTTGTACGGCCTGTCGGCCAGCGCCGTGGAGAAGTATGTGCGCAAGGCGACCGCTCACCTGGCGAAGAGGTTTGGCCGGCCATGAGCGCGCCCGTCCGCCCGATCGAACCGACCGACGCGGTGCTGGACGCGGCCGCCGGCTGGCGTCTGCGCATGGACGAGGCCGGCTGGTCGCTCGCCGACGAGCAGGCGCTGGAGGCCTGGCTGGGCGAGGACGAAACCCATGCCGAGGCGTTCGCGCGCACTGGCGACGTCTGGGAGTATTTCGAGGAGCACGCCGCCGCGCCCGAGATGATGCGGGCCCGCCGCGATGCCATCGACCGCGCTCAGCGGCGGGCC